>CAYUVZ010000045.1:7723-8033 GCA_964448265.1 uncultured Candidatus Peribacteria bacterium
TATTGCTCCCAGAGAAGACAATTCGTGAATTGTCTTTACAATTGTTATGCTGCTTATCTTCGTACAGAGATATGATCATATGCACATGATTTGGCATCACAACGCACATCTCCACCTCTATATTATTCTCTTCCATATTATGGATTTCTTGCTTAACAATTTCTCCGAACGGATTTAATTGTATCTCCCTATCTATAACAGTACTCAAACAACAAAAATGCTTGTCTACACAAATAGTTATGAAATAACTTCCAGCGTCTGAATAATTTCGTTGAGGTAATCTGATGGAGTCTGTTCTATATTTATGTCC
>CAYUVZ010000046.1:0-7981 GCA_964448265.1 uncultured Candidatus Peribacteria bacterium
TCTTTCAAAACTATATCCACATTTTTGAGTTGTTTATCAATTACCTCTTTATTTTTAGTTTTTCATAGCTGACCCACCATAAAGATATATTCATTCTCCAAAGCAAGTTGTTCATAAATAGAGGAATATTTTTTACCCTGAAGATATTTTTTGATAAGATTCATTTCTTTGTCTGTTGCTACTATACACTGATCCAGTTTGGCATTAGCCTGATTTTTGTAATCAAAATTCTCTAGAAAATGATTTGCCTGATTAAAATAATTCTTTGCCAAGATATAGTACATTAAAATTTCTATCTTTACTACATCCTTATCTCATTCATTGACGCTCTGGTCAATCTTATCTTTATACAATTTATCCAGACAATTTAGTGCATGAAGAACGAGTTTTTCAGTATCATCATATTTGAGAGATTCCATCAGGTGCAAACTCTTATACACAATGCTAAGATAAGAAACCATATGAATAAATTTATCAAATCCCAGATTTTTGGAACTAGAAAAATTAAATTTTATCTCAGGATACCCATTGATATCATTAACTAATTTATCAAAAAATACTGAATTTATACGCTTTCACACTGATATTTTGTAATCGATATACACTTCACCGTTATGATATCTACAAACACCTCGCACCATAATCTCGATATCTAATTTATTTACAATCTGATCACAATTCGCATAATTAACACCTATCCTACTCGGTAATCTGAAAAAATTCAAATAATCATCCATCGCCAATTCTTGCTTAGCATGACTCAAACGATTGTAGATATAATCAGATAATTCAGTAGATATGCTTTTGTTCAGAATCCAATGTTTTCTCCATAGAAGTATTCAAAAGATTGACCTGTGCTATAGCGATATTGATTTTCTTCTTATTTTTTCTGATTCTTCTGCTAGTTTCCCATATCAACACACAGAGTGCAAATGATCACAACACGACATAAATATCATACCCAGGATAATTTCTACTCAAAGAAGTTCAGAAATACCAGTTGAGAACTATGAGAGAAAGGAGAAAATACGCTATCAAAGAAAAAATATTTCACTTTTCCTGCATAGCAAATTTTTTCATCTGATTGAGGAGGTCCAAGAGGTTTAAGTTCATAACTCGTAGCAATATAAAAGTATGACTTAATTATACTCAAAACCTCTTTTTTGTCAAAAAACCCGCTCCTGGGCCTGCCCCGGTCGTAGCACCGGGAAGCAAAGGGGGAAAATTAATTCTCGCACTCATTCACCACCTCACATTTCACTGACGGCATCAAACATCTTGGTGTACTATAATAACACTCCGGAGTACATCCATCGCCATCTTGCCTATATCATGCAGGGCAGGTACAGGTTGGAGTACAAGTTCCAGTGGACGGAACTTCTCCAGGACACAGAGTGAATTCACAATTCGGACCAGTCCTTCCAACAGCGCTTCCATCAGGACACATTTTAGCTTCCATCGTACAGGCAACTGGAGGAGTTAAATCGGTTCAGGGCCTTTCTACCATTGGACATGGAGTGAATTCGCAATTCGGACCAGTTCTTCCGACGGCACTTCCATCAGAACAAAGCTTAGCTTCTTCGGTACATGCCTGCGTAGGCACGACATGTTTGACTGAGCAACCAGCGAAGATGAGAGTTAGAAGAAATATTGGAAGAAGAATTTTTTTCATATAAATAAGGAGGAATATATAAAATTCAGATACCAGTAATATAGGAATAATAATAAGTATTTGAAGAGGAGATTTACTAGACTTTAATGTCTATATGATTTTTTCCTACTTTTGTCCATTTTTTTCTTTTTTCTAGAGAATATAATCGCCTATATTAGTCTTTTATATTCTAAAAATAGGTATGAAAACGACGATTTCACTCTTTCAAGACAAAAAGGTACGTAAAGTACGACATAAAGAAGAGTGGCGATTTTCTGTGATTGATGTTGTAGGTATACTGACAGAAAGCTTAGATGCTAAAGATTATTGGTATAGAATGAAGACTCGCATCACTACAGAAGAAGGGACTCAGTTATCGACAATTTGTCGACCACTGAAATTACTAAGTTCCGATGGTAAACAATATGCTACAGATTGTGCCAATACTGAAGGTCTTTTCCGCATTATCCAATCTATCCCCTCACCGAAAGCAGAACCATTTAAATTATGGTTAGCTAAAGTCGGCTATGAAAGAATCCAAGAAATAGAAGACCCTGAATTAGCTATGCAAAGAATGAGAAGTTTGTATCTAAAAAAATGATATCCACAAGACTGGATCCAAAAAAGAGAAAGATGAATAGCGATTAGAAACACCCTGACAGATGAATGGAGAAATAGAGGGATCAAAGAATCAAAAGAATACGCGATTCTAACCGATGAAATTTATCAAGCCACCTTCGGAATGTCAGCCGAAGAATATAAAACATATAAATGACTAAACAGACAAAATCTGAGGGATCATATGAATGATTTGGAAGTTATTTTTACTATGTTGGGAGAAGCTTCTACTAAAGAAATAATAAATGCAGAAAATAGCTTATGATTTCATCAAATTCAAAAAGCGGGAGCAAAATGAGGAGATGTAGCAAGAATAGCTCGTAAAGAATTAGAGAAAAAGACTGGAAAAAAAATTATTAGTAATGAAAATTACCTTTCCAATGATAATGATTTCCTAACATAGCCATGTTTATTTTCATAAGAGACACTCTTGAATATCCACCGAAAAATGCTACAATTGAGCCCCCAAATGGAATTTTTGTTAAAAATTAGACACTCCCTTAATTTTAAATTTTAAATTCTAAATTCTAAATTCTAAATTTTAAATTCTAAATTCTCTTAATGGTCTACTCCTTCTCTCAGACCCAGCTCTTCAACCAATGCCCCCGCAAATACCAGTATAAATATATCGATGAAATCAAGGAGAAAGAATTCGAAAGTTCTCCAGATCTCATCTTGGGCCATTCGGTGCACAAAGCATTGGAAAACCTGTATAATCAGGTAAATATTTTTATCATTCCCAAATTGCAAACCGTCCTGGACGACTTTCAAGAAATTCGAAATACCGAACTCACTGAAGCAACCAAAGAAAAAGAATTACAACTCAAAGGTGACCAAAAATTGGAAGACTACCAACGCAGAGGCGCGATGTACCTCACAGCATACTACCAGAAATATGCCCCTTTCACAGATATCAAAGTCATCGCGACGGAAAGCAGGATGAGCTTTACTTTGGACGAAGCAGGGAACAAAAAATTTCGCGGCATCGTAGATAGGATAGACAAAGAGGGTGACACCTTCTATATCACGGATTACAAAACGAATAAAAATCTGCCTCCCCAACAAAAGGATGAATACATCGAACAACTGACCTTGTACGGTTGTGCTGTCCAACAAAAATATGCTAAATATTTTACAAATCTCAAAGCCAGATTACATTATCTGCATTTTGATATCACTGACGAACGAGAGATTACCAACGAACGCCTTGCTACTGTCGTGAAAAAATATAGCGACCTCATCGACCAGATTGAATCTAAAAAATTTGAATACAATATGGGCAACAAAAAAGCCTTTATGCCCAAACAAAACGAATATTGCAGATACTGCGAATACCAAAATATCTGCCCCCTACGAGCTCACATGAAATATGACGACCAAATGGTAAATGAGGTATTGGGCGAAGTCGCAGGCAGCGAATTGGGAGAGAAAACTATCAAAGGATTAGTCGATGAATATACCAACCTCAGCAAAGAAGAAAAAGAAGCGAAAGGACAGAAAGACGCTATCAAAGAATTGCTGGTCGATTATCTGGAAAAAAACGATCTCTTAAAATTATTTGGCAATACCTCCAAAATCTCCGCCAGCCAGATTGAAAATATTTCCATCACAGACAAAGATCAGCTTCGTGGCATTTTACAAGAGCTAGGAATCATAGACCAGGTGCTAGAAATTGATAGGTTTAAATTTCAGTCCCTCGTCAAAGACGGCAAAATCGACACAGAAAAAATCCAAAAATTCATCGAAAGAAAAAAATCTCGAATGCTCAAATCATCAAAACTGTAATATTTGATTTTGTCATCCTGAGTCCGACTTTTCGGACGAAGGATATAACTTAATCACTTATATAGTTATACTCTTCGCTTCGCTCAGAGTGACATATACTTAATAGCTCTCCGTTTTGAGTACATAATAAGTATGATCATGCCCACAACTTGGACAAATCTTTGGCGGAGTTTTTCAAATATGTACATATCCACATTTCGTGCACATCCATTCTACATTTTTAGATTTTTTCTGAAGTGTCTTCGCTTTCAATTCTTTCAGAAGCTTCGCATATCTCTCCGCATGATGAGCTTCCGCCTTTGCAATACTCAAAATCCTAGCAACTAAATCAGGAAATCATTCTTGTTTCGCTATTTTAGCAAATTCAGGATAAAGTTTTTTATTTTCAAAAAGTTCTCCTTCCACAGCGAATTGCAAATTTTCAATTGTCGTCCCAATCTTGGTAAACGCACCTCCACAAATTTCCACTTCAGCTTTATTATATTTTTCCTTCACTTTCACGATCTGAATCATTTTGTAAAACCATGATGCATGTTCTTTTTCCTGCTCTGCAGTGAGTTCAAAAATTTCTGCGATTTGAAGCAGTCACTCTTTCCTAGCAGCACTAGCAAACATAGCATAACGATTTCTTGCCTGAGATTCTCAGACAAATGCCTTGGTCAAATTTTCCAATGTTTTTTTCATAGTAACTTTTGTTTAAAATATAAAATGACTTTTTACTTTTAAATTGAAGATTTAATTTAAGATTAATTTAAGATTTTATTTCCTTAATTCAATAGATCACCATGAAATTTTAATTCTTAACACTAATTTTTATGTTTTATGTTCTGAATTTTTACCCTTGTCAACAGACAAACCCACACACCATGAATAACGGCACATAAAATGCGATAATTGTCATTGAAATCTTTTCGCCTTGTAGTAATCATATTCTGTTAAAGATGCTTTAAATTTTTTATTTATTTATAAATTTCTTAATGAAAAATTTCTCTATGAAAAAACTTGTTTTAGGAATTTTTTTAGTCTCATGTATGTCGGTGATATTTGTCGGCGTTAGGCAGGCATTCGCAGCAGGAGCTGGAAGTGCAGTAAGTACTACTGGAGCAGCGGTAAGCTACTCTGACACAACCTATGTTGCATACGTTTCACTGAGTGGTACATTAACCAAAACAGGTGATATTGTAAAAGTGTATATCTCAACTATTAATAATAGTTGAAGTATGTGAACCTATTATCTAGCGACAGGAGCATTACCTGCAGCAGGGATGACAGGATATACTTGACCACTCACTATAACCGTAGGGACTGGGTTTGCTAATTACACATGAAGTTATCTCTATCTTCACACTTTCTTGACATCAAGCACAGGATTAAATACATGATATGTGGCTACAACGCTCAATTTTGTACCAAGTGTGGCTGTAATATATACAGATGTTATCTGACCAATCGTGACAGCCGAATGAATTGTAAACAATATGAATACTGTAACAGTTACTAATATGACAGCCTTTACGGGATTGTATTTTGAGAAACCATGATTTGGTAAAATCACTTTCCCAGGAGCATTGGATTTGACAGATTCTAATGTACAAACATTCTTACAAGGACTTTCAGGATACATTACTATGTCAAACTGATTTGTACAATTCACTCCTACATGAAATGGAGCAAACTTAAATACTACAGCCCAGATATCTATGTATATCACCGGGACAATGCCTTTCTCTGGAGCAGGGAATGCAAGTTCTTTTGTTGTCAAAGATGGATCTGGTAATGTCACAGGAGGGTTTATAAGTTCTATAGTTTGTACAGCAGGCACTCCACAAGGAACTTGTACATTTACTACAAGCCACTTTACCGACTTTACTTTGAGACCATATCTTACAGACGTACATATCCAATCAAATAATGCTACCAACACCGCTTATGCCAAATCTGGGAATGTAATCACTTTGTGATTTACAGGAAGTGACACATTATCTACAAGCTGAATGGTCGTAACTATCAATGGATCTGCAGCTGGTGTTACCATTACAGGTGCAGCTAGAGTATGGACAGCAACCAAAACTGTAGGCATTGGCTGAGATGGAGCAGTTTCATTTACTATAGATTTTTACAATGCTTCAGGAGTAGTTGGAGGAATATCTGGTACTACAGTCACAGCGACTACTGATTCATCTGCTATGACAATAGACAATACTAATCCAACATTTACCATTACATCTTCTACAGCAAGTAGAACAGGGGCTACTACAACTGTCTCTGGAACAGGAACAGAAACAAATATCTCTACATTGGTGGTTAATCAATCTACAACATCGTTTGCATGAGGAGTATGGTCAACGGGAGTCGCTCTAGCTGGATGAGCAAATACTATTGTTGTCACTGGAACCGATCTCGCATGAAATGTTTGAGTCACTACGGGAAGTATCACAAGACTGACATATATATCTAGCAGTATCCCAACAATCCTTTCAGGAGATGCGATGAGATTTTCTTTCATTACTGATCTTATATCTACCTGATTTGTTGCCTACGGGACTACAGGATTAAATACAATTGCAAATAGTGTTTATACATGACCTACTCAAGCGCACATTATTACACTCAGTTCTCTTATAGCTGAGACGAATTATCTCTACAGAATTTATGCAAAAAATAGTGCACTCACAGGAACACGAACTGATACTGGATCATTCACCATCCACACCACATCGACAGCATCTACTGCAGGAGACACTACCACAAGCTGAGCTACTTCACTAATATGAGCTACCAATGCATGATTTACATTTGCTAGTACAGGGACACTTACAGTTTCAGGAGGGACAAATGCATTGATCATAAGTACAAGTGGATTTATTATCGAAGCAGAAAATGGAACATGGAATGGAGAACTTCTTCCACCAACCACAAGTATTACATGAGCGGTATTAGGAACAAGCATATTGCCTGCCTCTTCTACAAACAACGGGTCTACTACCACAACAAGGACAGTCTTAACAACCATACATGTAGGATCCGATACTGATAACTTAATTGCTAGTGGTGCTGGAACGACATATTTTACTGTAAGTTTTGTAATTGCCGGTGGAGTTGCTGGAGATGTCATCAAACTCTATAGATCAGAAGATGCATCTACATGGGCAGCAAATACCCCAGATGCTACATGTACTCTAGATGCTAATAAAGTATGTAGTTTTCATACTGACCACCTTTCTTACTTTGCATCTGTCAAAGAGACAACAAGCGCTAATCCAAGTGGATGAGCAGGATGATCAGTATCAAGTGTAGATTACTGTCCTTCAGGCGATACATCAGCAAGTTATTATGATGGATTATGTAGTACTACCACCCCTGTCGTTACAAACACCACAAACACATGAGCTTTATTAGTAGACGCAACATACAGCAAAGAGTTGAATGACGCCTATACTTATGCTTATGGGCTTGGAATAACTACTCAGACAAGCATAGCCAAAGCAGATATGAACGGAACACTCATTAGAGCTCACATGGCAAAGATGATGGTAAATTATGCTACCAAAGTAATGAATCTGACTCCTGATACATCATTGGCTTGTAACTTTACAGATATTTCATCTCAAAATGAAGAACTACAAGGATATATCAAAGAGGCTTGCCAATTATGACTCATGGGAATAAATGACAATGGAACGCCAGCTACAAGTTTCGATCCTAACGGCGAAGTAACGAGAGCTCAATTTGGAACCGTTCTTTCGAGAGCACTTTATGGTAACGAATATAATGGAGGCACACTCTATTATACAAACCATCTTAACGCTTTGAAAACTGCAGGTATCATGACCAAAATTGACACACCAAATACTGCAGAGATCAGAGGATTCGTTATGCTCATGATGATGAGAGCAGATAAGGAATAAGAGAATAATTATCATTACA
>CAYUVZ010000047.1:0-7919 GCA_964448265.1 uncultured Candidatus Peribacteria bacterium
GTGCGGGGCTCAATAAACATAGGAGAATGGACATTGATATCATCTGAACATATGAAGGGTTGGATCACAAAATATATACCGTAGGCACACTCCATATCTATGATAGCGAACTCAAAAGCACATATAGTTTACAAAAATCTTTTGATTATAGATGTATAGTAGTCTCTGAGTGAGAAAATAATTATATGGAAAATAGGGAGAGAATATTTTCCACTGCCTTGGGCAAAAAGATTATCCAAGAGATTCTAGACCGTAGAGCTCAGGCGAATAGATATAATGAGGAGGTGAAGAGCATTCCCGCATCCACAGAAACATCTAAGACGTAGTTTCTACAATGATTTTCTCGATAACACACCGCATGTATGTAGAAGAAATTCTACTACATTTTTTTTATTGAATTCGTTGAAAAACGGAGGGAATTCCCTATTTACATTTCGTATAAAGTATTTTTAGTAATAGTTTATTGACTTATGAAAAATAATTACTGAACAATCGTTAAACGGTTGTCGAACAATAGTCGAATGTAGCCCTTTAATCTTACTAATCTTTTAATGGAAATTATACAAACTAAACAGTGTAAACAATGCCAAGCGTCGTTTGAGATCACGGACAAGGATTTGGAGTTCTACGATAAAATTTCTCCAGTTTTTGGTTGAAAAAAATATCAGATTCCTGCACCAACTTTATGTCCAGATTGTAGACATCAAAGAAGATTAACCTGGAGAAATGAGAGAAAATTATATCATAGGAAATGTAGCAAAACAGATAAGACTATCATTTCTATGTTTAGTCCCGATAAAGAATATACGATATATGCTACCTCGCAACGATATGCAGATACACGAGACGCCATTGAATACGGGCGTGATTTTGATGTTTCAAAAAGTTTTTTTGAACAATTTGCTCTACTTTTGAAATCAGTTCCGCAGATTTCCTTATTGGGTGTGGGGAATGAAAATTGTGATTTTAATAATTTCTGATGATATAGCAAAAATGCCTATTTATGTTTTGATTATGCTCGGATAGAAGATTCATCATATCTGTCGAGATCGTATAGTATCAAAAACTCTCTCGACCTTTCTTATTGTTCGGAATGTGAATATTCTTCGAATTTATCAGATTGTTTATGATGTATTAAATGTAATTTTTCCAAAGATTTGGATCATTGCTACAATTGCCAATTTTGCTCTTCATGTAGTAACTGCGACAGTTGTTTTCTTTGTTCAAACCTCGTGAATAAGCAATATCATATAGAGAATAAACCACACACCAAGGAGGAATACGAGAAGAAAATGGAAACTTTCAAAAGCAAACCTCATGAAGAAATATATTCAGATTTTTTGTTACTTATGCAAAAATCTATCCATAAATATGCTAATATTACGAATTGTGATCGCGTCACGGGAGATTATCTCAAAAGATGTAAAAACTGCAAGGAAGTATACGGAGCCAAAGACACTGAGGATTCTGCCTATGTTATCGATCCCATGATAGTTGAAAATGTGTATGACGATGTTTTTTCCGGGAACCATTGTTCATTTAACTTGGAGACTGTCTGATGTGAAAAACTCTCTCACTCCAAATTTTGTTTTTCATGTCGGACAGGATCTTCAAATCTTTTTTATTGTCATTTTTGCCATGCCTGCAATAATTGTTTTGGATGTGTGGGATTGAGAAACAAGGAATACTGTATTTTGAACAAACAATATACCAAGGAAGAATACGAGAAAGAAATTTGAAAAATAATCTGAAAGATGATCGAAACGAAAGAACGAGGCGAGTTTTTTCCTATCTCGATTTCACCTTTTTGCTACAATGAAACCGTCGTGATGGAATATTATCCTTTGACGAAAAATGAAGCGGAGAAAAAATGATTTAGGTGGATGGATCAGGAATATGCTGTAACTGTACCCGTAGAAACCATACTTATTGAGACTGGAAATGTTTGAACACTGACTGACGAAGAAATACTTAAAGGAGCAATCGTCTGTGAAGTAAGTGGAAAACCATTTAGAATCATCAGGCAAGAACTAGATTTTTACCGCAAACATAATTTACCGTTACCGACTAAACATCCTGATGTGCGTCATGCAGAAAGGATGGCATTGAGAAATCCGAGAAAGTTGCGAGATAGAAAATGTGCGAAGTGCGGGGCTGAGATTAAGACTACTTATTCGCCAGAAAGACCAGAAATAGTTTATTGTGAACAATGCTATAACAAGGAGATTTATTAATTACGAATTTAATTTATGCAAAAATCTGTCTATGAATTTATTAGCGAACAGATGCACGATCCGATTTTGGAGCGGAGAATTTGTCGTTGGACAGGTGAGGAATTCCCTATTTATCAATGAGACAAAGAGCTTCTGGAAAGGATTTCTCCTATTCTCGGAGATAAAAAATTTCCCTTGCCGTATCCTACATTAAGTCCTTTGGCGAGGATGAGAAGGAGAATGATGTTTCGTAACGAGAGAGGGTTATATACTTGTACATCAGCAATTTCATGAAAGAAAATCGTCTCGGTGTATCATCCCGATATGGTAAAAAATGTCATTTCACAATGAGAAATGTATTCTGATGCCTACCGTCCTATGAATTGGGGACAAGTGAATGATGATAATCAGGATTTTTTCGATCAGTATAAAAAAGTTTGGCAAAACATTCCTAGGCCCGGAGTCATCAATATCAATAATACTAATTGAGAGTACAATACTTTTAGCTCGGACAACAAAAATATCTATCTCTGTGCTGATGCAATGCGATCTGAGGATACTTTGTATTCCACTACGATAAAATATATAAAAAACTGACTGGATTTATTGAATGTATGGAATTGTGATTATGTGTACGAATGTGTTTCCTCTCACCAGCTGACTAAATGCGTCCATGTACGATATAGCGAAAACTGTTATGATTGTTGATTTTTGGCTACCTGTAAAAATTGTACGGACTGTTTTCTGTGCAATAATATCTCCGATAGGAAAAATTATATTTTAAATAAGCCCGCAAGCGAGCAAGAAATTACAAACATCAAAGCGATGATGAAAACTGCCTCATGATTACAGAGACTCAAAGATCAATTTCAAATCCTTTGGGACACCCAACCCAGACCAGCGTCAATGGTGATCAATTGCGAGAATAGTTTAGGAAGTGTATTATCCAATTCTCAGAATGCTTTTCGATGTTTTGATTCGCATGATATTCAGAATTGTAGGTATTGTCATGTCGGGGAATTTAATGCCGATGCTATGGATTGCACGATTTTCAATCCCAAGGCTTCGCAAGTGTATGAGCAAGTTTGTGGATGATTTTTGCAAAAGAGTGTCTGTGATATGACCTGTTGGCAGAGTTCAGATATCTTTTTTTCTGAATTTGTGATGAGTTGTGATCACATGTTTGGATGTATCAATATGATGAATAGTAGCTACTGTATTTTCGATAGACAATATACCAAAGATGAACGGGAAAAATCAGTCTGAAATATAATTTGAAAAATGCAGGACACTGGAGAACGAGGAGAGTTTTTTCCGCCACAGTTTTCTCCATTTTCTTACAATGATACTGTTGCTATGGATTATTTTCCTGTGCATAAGGTAAAATATCCTGATGGGAAGGAAGAAATCATCGATATCCATGGAAGTGGGACCATTCATGTTTTGGAGGACAAATTCATTGCCAAAGCTGAGTTAGATTTATGATGAAAAGAACGCATTCCTACGACTTGGCGTACCAAAAATTACGAGATCAATATTCCACAAAATGCAAAAGTGATACCAGCCAACCAATTACCTGAAAGTATTGATGAGGTAACTGACGACATTTGTTCGTTTGTGATCTTATGTGAACAGACAGGCAGACCCTATCAAATCACACCCATCGAACTTAAAATTTATCGTGCTTTGAAAATCAGTTTACCAAGGCTTCATCATAGCATTAGACATACCCAGAGAATTAGACGCAGACCGGCTAAAGAGTTTTGCCTCAGGACCTGTAGCGCCACGGGAGAGAAAATGTTGTCACTGTATCCTGCAAATGCGAGTTATCGTGTATATAGTCAGAAGGCATTTGAAAAGTTATTATACGGGTAATTGTAATTTAGAATGTAGAAAAATATAATTCATACATCTCCTGATGTCCTCCTTTTCAAAGGAGGTGCCACGGTAATTCACCGGGGCGGAGGATTTAATTTTACTCAAAAGATAATTTAGAAAACATGGAAAAAATTATACAAACTAAACAGTGTAAACAATGCTGAGCGTCGTTTGAAATCACAGACAAGGATTTGGAGTTCTACGATAAAATTTCTCCAGTTTTTGGTTGAAAAAAATATCAGATTCCTAGTCCAACTTTATGTCCTGATTGTAGACAACAGAGAAGAATGGCATTTCGCAACGAAAGAAAGTTATATCGCAGAAAATGTGATCTTACGGGGAAAAGTGTAATCAGTATTTATCATCCAGAATCAGGATATAGTATTTGTGATAAAAATTATTGGCGATCGGATCAATGGGATCCTATGAAATATGGGAAAGATTTCGACGCTTCAAAAAGTTTTTTCTCTCAGTTTGAAAAATTACGAAAAGAAACTCCTAATGTAGCACTCTATAATGTGAATAGTGTGAATAGCGAATATGCAAATCATTGTCTAGATACTAAGAATTGCTATATGATTTTTGGCTCCTATTCTGTGGAAGATTCTTTGTATGGAGAATGAATGGCTGATGTCAAAAGTTCCATGGATCTCTTGTGGGGAACTGCCTTGGAAGCATGTTATGAGTGTGTTGATCTTCATAGCTCTTATAAATTATTTTGGTGCGAAAAATGTACAGACTGTTCCGAATCTTATTTTCTCCATAATTGCAATAGTTGTCGTAATTGTGTGGGTTGTATCAATCTAGTCAATAGGTCTTATTGTATAGAAAACGTACAGTATACCAAACAAGAGTATTTCCAGAAGCTATCTGAAATGAAAATCGATACAACCTCATGAATACAGGCCTATAAGGATCACTTTGCTACTTTAACCAAAGTTGCTGTTCATAAATATGCTGATTTGATTCATTGTGAAGATTCTACAGGGGATAACCTAGAATCGACAAAGAATTGCCAGTGTTGTTTTGACATCAAGGAAGCTCGTGACTGCAAATATAGTACTCATGGATGATTCGTCTTAAACGACACATATGATAGTTACGGTGTAGGAGCGAACGCTTCATTGCTCTATGAAACCGTAGATACTGGTCTTGATGAAAATAAGGTAGCATTTACTATCGTCGTCTATCAATCTACTGAAGCATATTATTGTGTCAATTGTCATGGCTGTCACAATATCTTTTGATGTATAGGGTTGAGAAATAAAGAATACTGTATTTTTAATAAACAATATACCAAAGATGAATATGAAAAACTCGTTCCACAGATTATTGAAAAAATGATTGTAGACAAAGAACGGTGAGAATTTTTCTTCCCTCAATTTAGCCCCTTTGCTTACAATGAAACGATAGCTAGCGATTATTATCCTAGCGATAGGGATGAAGTGATAGCAAAATGATTTAAACGATTGGACCAAGAAACATCACTTCCTTATGCTGGTAAACTATTGAAAGCTCAAGATATACCCGACTCTATAACTATGGTCTCAGATGATATTCTTCAACAGGTTATTGAATGCGAAATAAGTAAAAGGCCATTTAGAGTAGTAAAGCAGGAACTAGATTTTTATCGCAAACATAATTTACCGTTACCGACTAAACATCCTGATGTGCGTCATACAGAAAGGACAAAACTGAGAAATCCAAAGCAGTTGCGAGATAGGAAATGCGCGGAATGTGGATCCGATATCAAAACGAGCTATAGTCCAGAAAGACCTGAAATAGTTTATTGCGAGCAATGCTATAATAAGGAGATTTATTAATTATCAAAAAACCCATGCAAGACATCAAAATTCGAGAAGAGAAAATGAAAGCAAAAAGAATGGAGACGCCATTCAGAGATTTTGTAAAAGAAATGTGCAGTCGGTATGGATTTTTGTTTACCAAAGAAAAGGGACAATTCACCAATCACGCTCCTGCAGGGAGGATGAAATTGGTCGATATCAAAACCTATGAAGACATAAGAAGTTGATTTACGAACTTATGAATTGAATATAATCCAGAAACATCATTACGAGACCAGATGACGACATTGCTTCAGACCTGCGGTGTACCGGATCATAATTTGATAGGCACCACAGAAAATGTTCAGTTCAGCGATTGTATATGGGATGCCAAAAATGTGTATCTGAGTTATGTGTCAGGAGAATCTATTTCAAATGTGCTCTATAGTTTACATGTAAAAATATATTGCAATAACGTGCTCAATAGCGTGATGGTTTGGGATGGCTGTGATATCGTCTATCAAAGCACAGGAATCATAAAATCATACAAAGTATTTTATTCTAAATATATTTATTCATCTAATAATATTCGATTTTGTACCAATATGATGTCATGCTCTGAGTGCATGTTTTGCGACGGATTAAGTAATGCTTCATATTGCATTCGCAACCAGCAGTTCACTGAGGAGGAGTATCAGGAGAAGAAACAGGAATTATTATCGCAGAAACAATTATTTGAAACACGATATAAGGAGATAGCTGTCGCAGGACAAAATCTTGCTAGCGCTAACTGCAAAGGCAATTTCATCATCAAATCAACGAATGTGGAGAATGGCATTAATGCTTACCAGATCAATAATGGAAGAAATATCATAAATGCATGAGGGGCAGAATTGGATGAAAATATCGTTGATTGCTGCTTGTGAGGGACCCCAGCGGCCAAAGACAATTATTTTTGTAATATGTTCGGCGGATGAGATAATAATTATGGATGATGGAATTCTTATTATTGAAGTAATAACTATTATTGTATTTACTGTGACGCTTGCTCCTATTGCTTAGGTTGTGTAGGTCTCAAAAACAGACAATTCTGCATTCTCAACAAAGAATATTCCAAAGAAGAGCGGTTTATTCTCGCCAACAAAATTTTCAAAAACATGGAAGCTGACTGAACACTATGACAGTTCTTTCCATGATCGATGAGCCCTTTCTACTTCAACGATAGCTTTGCATATCTTATAGATGATACTTTCACCAAAGAAGAAGTGAGCAAAGAATGATACTTACGAAGAGATGAGGGGATCAAAGTTGACATCCCACAAGGTGCAGATGTCGTAGAGACGAAAGATCTTTCGTCTCGGGAATGATTCGAAAATTGAACATGGAAAATCAATCCAGAAATATTAAAAAAAGTCATCAGGGATGAAAAGTGAAATTATTATAGAATCGTTCCCATGGAGCTTGATTTCTTACAAAAGCACGGATTACCCTTGCCAGAGATTCACTGGTTAGAAAGGATTAAGTTAGGCTTTAAATTTAAATAATCATCATGCAGGACATCAAAATTCGAGAAGAGAAAATGAAAGCAAAAAGAATGCAGACTCCATTCAGAGATTTTGTAAAAGAAATTTGTAGCTGGCAAAGGCTAACTTTTTACAAAAAAAATTGACTTATTTCTAGGTATCCAGACACGCCAAGAGTAAAAAACATAGTTAAATGAGGTGAGGAATATGAATCTCTTAGAGAAGACCTAACTAAATATGGATTAGAATATGATTTTTCAAAAGATTTTTTTGCGAACATGAAAAGATTGTATGATGTAGTCCCATTACCTGCTATTATGACATATTGATTGTCAGAAAATTCAGATTATGCAGATGGGACCTACATTTGTAAAAACATTTACCTCTCGAATGTTGTAGTATACGAGACCAAAGATGTTGCTTATTCTTATTCTGTAAAATGAGGGAGCAATGATATTCTCAACTCTGTAGCTATTTGGAAAAATAGTAATGTTGTCTATCAATCAACATGGATAATCAAT
>CAYUVZ010000048.1:0-7822 GCA_964448265.1 uncultured Candidatus Peribacteria bacterium
ATATGTTTAAAAAATTACTTTCTCAGGTGGCTAAATTGACCCTTTAATGTACCTTATTTTATTTTTACAAACATTACCCATTTCCAACAAAAAGTCAACCATTCGTGAATATCTCTCCAGCCCCCATCGAAGCACTCCAACCACCCACCCCATCCAGATTTGATTTATTTTCAATTTTGGATATACTTATTGCATAGTCTTTTACCCTCTATATCAAAACAAATGGACGAAACACAAACTCCAACATTATTGACGAGTATGCCTAGTGACGACGAGCTGTATACTGCCTTTATCGACGCAGTCAGAAACGGCGTACATGAAAACATCAAAGGCGTCGCTGACAAAATTTCCGGCTTCGTGGAAAATGCAAAAGATGAAATCAAAAATCTGATCGCTGTAGACGCGACAAACGGACTCGCATTGGATATCACTATCGCGAAATGAGACCAAGTCTTGGCCGCTTTCGTAGGTAAACAAGGACGATTGATGAGAAATACATTGAAGATTTTGCTTTCTACCGTAGGCGCTAGCACCTTTACAGATTTTATTGCCAAAATGAAGAAAGCTCCTGAAGATGTAGCAACTACTACAGAAACATTGAGCAAGATTATGACAATATTCTTCGCAAACCTTGGTAAAAAATATCTGACCAAAGAAGATGAAACTACTATCAAAACTAAAATCGCAGCCTTATTTCAATAATCCCCACACGATATGAATATCACCTTCAGCGATTCCAATCAGTATTTCCAAGATACCAGCCTCTTGCAATCTCAAGTGGATTTTGTCAATGCCATGGATATCGATGTTTTCGTCCAGCAGTCATTTTCAGCCGCCGATAATGAACTGACCGTCACTGGGGGATATCTCAAAATATTTAATAAAGATCACCTCATCGACGATAAATTCATCTGCTACAAAATCGAAAAGACAAATAAACAACCACTACGAGAAAGTGACGGAGCTATCAAGTTTTCCATCAAAGATAGAGAATTCCTCGTGCTAAATTTCGTCCAGGGATTGATCCAATGATCACCACTGGTCATCATGCTGATTTTGGCGATTGTCTCACTTTTTTTGCCACCTACACTTGCGGCGATAGCGAGACGAATCAGTATCATCGGTATCGTGATCACCTATATGTTTTTCGCATGGAAAATTATCCGCACCTTGTACAAAACCATTACCGCGAAAGGAATCGATTACAACGGAGTGAATGTATTGTACGAAAAAAATGATGATATTCTGAGAATCCATAAAGAACAAATCAACCTGGTCAAAGAATTAAATAAAAATCTGAATATTTACAAGGGCGTGCTTTTCAACTGAGTTTTGTATCTCAAACAAATTATCAAAAGACCGACGCTTCGAAGCGTGATCAAAAATGTTTTCGTTTCACACAATGATGACAAAAAAACTATCGACGATATGATCCAGAAAGGAGTAGATTTTATTTTCTCTCCTGCTTTTATCCAATCACCCAATCCAGGAAATAATGTTCAACCTTAAAGACAAACTAGCTGAATATGTAAATATCCTCGCCTCCAAGGCTATCACAGGAATCAATGTCCCCGAGCCAGATATTTGGAATGCAAAAATTGCTGGAGAAAGTTACATCACTCCCAATCTTCGTGCGAAAATAATCGGCGCGTATGTTTTAGACGAAAAAGAAAATAATGAAAATTCCTGTGTCTATATCAACGCGACAGATAAACAAGCCATCATCTGATACAGAGGCACTGCAAATATGAACGATGTAAAAAATGACGCAGAAATGGTCCTCGATGTCCAATGAATAGATCCTAGAATAAAAAATGCACTCGAAACTTATGATACTGTCCAAAGAAATTACCAAGGATACGCAATCCGAGTTTGCTGACATTCACTAGGAGGTACGATAAGCTATATTGTCGCTAAACACAGAAATCCTGCCCGCTGCGTGGCATTTAATCCTGGTGTCCGAGGAAGCACTTTTTTTCTCCAAATGCTGGAAGACACAATCAGACACAAAGACTGGGCAAAAAATACCTATACTTACAAAATTTTGTGAGATATCGTTTCCATGCCTGCTTTCGTCGGCCACACCAAAGTATTCACCATCAAAGCAAACGATCCTTTGGCTTTGCATAGTATGGATAATTTTCTGAAATAAAAAAAAATATTGCGCTCCTTTACAAATAAGATTTTTTTTATTTTATGTTAACAAACCCCCTGTATCCCCCTTCATAAGGGGGACTTCATTGAGATTTATTACAAGAGTTAATTTAGGGTTTTTAATTTATTTTAACTTTCCTTTGGCCTCCCTTATGAAGGGAGGTCGGGTGGGTTTGTTACCCTCAAACCAGAACAGCAGTCTAGAGTTTTAGAAGGATACAGGGGGTTGCCACCTCAACTCATATTTCTTATTTACTAAATACTTTCTTCCCTGACACTACAACCAATCCTCACATTATAACAGTAGCTAACTGCACCATACTCATCGCTTTCAAAAAGATAACCGGCAACACTCACATAACAAACAAAAGATATGTCGCACCAAATAACAATGAAATTTTTAATACTCATCCAGATAAAATACTGACCGCCATTTTACTAATTGAATGACTCCCACTCATAAACTTTTTGACTACATACATCAAAATCAAATTTCCACATCGAATGACAGGAAGCATATATGCTAAAAATATCGTAAACGGTCAAAAAACAACGCCATGCATTACCGCACCCAGGCTGGGCAACATCGCCATAGGGATCAAAGCCGACCATGACAATTCCAGGCTTGCCCAAATCAACAAAAGATTTACCACACTCCCAACCAACAATTGTGGTCATGACAAAAACAATGGCAAACAAAACAGCGACACAGCAAACAGCAATATTTTTATTCTTTCAGTTACATGAATTTTTGAAACAGTCTGGACAATCAATTCCATCGGTAAAATAATAGAAAATAAAACATTTAAAATATAACATTTAAAATATAGCATTCACAAAACTGATTGCAAACATCTTTTCTTGCATTCCTCATATTTTTCTCTATTCATAATGAAATTGATCTTAAATTGTCATCCTGACCCCGACGAATTTCGGGGGAAGGATATAACTCAATTGCTTATAACAGTTATACTCTTCACCCGAGAAGTCGGGTTCAGAGTGACATGGTATTTTTTAATCTTCTAATCAACCTTCCATGAAAAAAAACGCACTTGCAGCAGGTCTTGCCTTCGGTATTTACTATGCAGTAGCCCTTTTCATCATAGGGATCTCTGCCCGGACGACAGGATATTGCAAAATTTTCGTCGCATTTATGAGTACCTTCTACAAGGGATACAACTATACGCTTGTAGGATCATTCATAGGATTGGGTCGAGGATTTGTAGACGGATTCATCGGAGCATTCATTATCGTTCGATTGTATTCTCGATTTCATAAGAAGTTAAAATAGTATCTTTATCATTTTCCCGATATCCATGAAAAAAACACTAATTTTCTGTGTATGTATTTTTGCTGCACTTTCACTTTCAGCCTGCGGAAAAGTAAAACCATCCGGAACCTGTTGATTGACCTGATCTCAAGCCTGCACAGGGAAAGTAGATCATAGCGACATCACCAAGGTAAGCAAAGAAGTGTTGTCAGCATTCAAAAATAAGGATTTACAATCTCTCGCGACATTTGTTGGACCTCAAGGAGTACGCTTTTCTCCCTATTCATATGTCCGCACAGGAAACGATGTTGTTCTTTTGA
Organism: uncultured Candidatus Peribacteria bacterium; assembly: GCA_964448265.1. Classification (GTDB taxonomy): domain Bacteria; phylum Patescibacteriota; class Gracilibacteria; order Absconditabacterales; family Absconditicoccaceae; genus CAJBLF01. The sequence goes on from CAYUVZ010000048.1 coordinate 3,745, forward strand.
CAAACGCCATCCTTGAATTGACGACCACCGACCTCAAAACCGTGCGATGAACCCAAGACGGATCAGGCTTGCCTATTACTATGAATTTTAGAGATTACATAAGTGGCTATGTGTACGATGTCGACTTTTTAACTGCTCCCGAAGTGCTGATAAATCAAAAATCTGACAGAGGAAATACGATCAACAATGCTTTCGATGTCTACGCTGGTAAATATCTGATCGAGTACTATTTCTCTGGATTTGAACCTAAATATGAAGGTATGGACTGGAAAAGTTTAATGCTCGTTTTCGACAAAAAAGATGGACAACGATACCTCATCGGCGTAATCCATGGACAACGAACAATATAATTACTCATCATCGTCATCATCTTCATCTTTTTTCTGTACAGCCTCATACCCCAATTGTCAGCATGCTGACTTCACTTTCCTTCCCATACTATCCCTGACCGTCACCGTCATGTGCAATTTTTCCAATGTCTCCTGAAATTTTCTAATCGTAGTCTCATCACTTTCTTGCAACTTAATGAGAGGATTTGCATTGTAAGGAATCAAATTGATATGCGCTAATTTGCCTTTCAAAAGCGCAGCGAGTTGCTGAGCTAATTCGGGCTTATCGGTGACATTTTTGATCATAATATATTCATAGAAAATTCTATTGTCAGAGACACGAACATACTGATCTATCACTTTCATCAGGGCATCCAGAGGATATGCCTTGGCTATCGGCATCAATTGATCGCGTAATGTTTGATTGGGTGCGTGGAGTGAAATCGCTAACTTCACTTGAATATCATCTTTGATAAGCTGCTGAATTCATGGGATAATTCCCGCCGTAGAGATAGTGATATGCCTCTTGGAAAGCGACAATCCAGCCTCTTGCCTCAGCATAATCTCGATAGATTTTCTTACATTTTCGTAATTTAACAATGGCTCGCCCATTCACATAAATACGACATTCCTCACACCAAATAATGTTTGGTCAGATTTTTTTCACATTTTTTGTTTGATCAAATGATTGGCGACCAATATCTGAGAAATAATTTCATCTCGAGTAAGATTCCTTTTGAAGCCCATTTTTCATGTCACGCAAAAAAGACAATTGATCGGACATCCTATCTGCGAAGAAATACACAAGGTGATTCTATTCAGTTTCTCATTTCATCTCTTGGCTCGATGAGACAAAATCACAGACTCGATAATATGCCCATCCTGAGTGCGAAAGCCGACTTTGGTAGTATTATCATCTTCCATGATCTTGTCTATTTTCAACGATGAAACAAAAAAATACTGATCTAATTGGTCTCTCAACTCTTTGGACAACGTCGTCATTTCAGAGAATTCGATGTTTTGATTTTTGAAAATTTCGTGATAAATTTGCTTCACTCTAAACGGCTGAAGCTTATGCTCTTTGGCAAATTCCTGCACTTTCTTGATATCTAATATCGATGACTTCATATTGCGAATATAATAATGTATGTAAAAAATACTAATAAAATTTTTACAGCAAACTTTTTTTATAAAACCGACATTCTTCTCATCCATTCCAAAAGGGAGATTTTTTCCAATTTCCTTTGAGCTGCATATCCGCAAATCTCACATAAGAAGTAATAATCCCTCCATGCAATTTCGGATGCACGGTAAACAGCTCAGCAATCCCACGATACAATTTTTCCAAATCAAAAATATGTAATCTGATCCCATACGGCGGATTGGAGACTAATGTTCATGCTAATGCTGGTCATGTGAGATAGTCCTTCACGTCTTTGGTTTCGAAAGAAATAAATTGTTCCACTCCAGCATTTTTTGCATTCTCTTTCGCGATGACAATCATCTGCGGATCAATATCTGAGGCAACGATGGTGTGTGTTTTATCCAACATCATTTTCGACTTTGCTGATTGCAATTCGGCGGTAAATAAATTTTGGTCGTATCGAGAAAATTGCTGGAAAGCAAATGAGCGGAAAATTCCTGGTGCAATATTTTTTGCCAATAATGTTGCTTCGATGACGATCGTCCCACTTCCACAGAAAAAATCATACAGTGGTTCGCTAAATTTCCATCATGATAAAAGTAATAATCCCGCAGCCAGCGATTCATTGATCGGAGCTTCTCCCGTCATTTTTTTATATCCTCTCTTGTGAAGCGATTCACCAGTCGTGTTGAGCAAAATCGAGCATTCATTATTTTGGATATGGACCAATATTTCTACCGATTGCAACTTTGCATCCTCAAACAACTTTTCTCAGTCCTCTCTTTCTTTTGCCTTTGCACCTTTGCTCCTTTGCACCTCAAAAATTTTGTTCACAATAGCCTTTTTGGAAACACTCTGAACCGTCGGGATACTTGTAAGTAAAGATTGTTTACTCAAAGCATTGACCACGATGGGATTATCTTGGACATACACAGACCAATCTATCGTCTGGATCAAGTCAAACAACGAATCAAAATCAGATATTTTCTTTTTTGCAAGTTCCAAATACAGTTTATTTCACACCCTGCTTCGCAGATTCATTTTGGCTATCGCAGAAAAATCCCCCTCGAAACGGACTAAGGTCGGCTGAGAATCCACAAAGGTATATCCGGCAATTTGAATTTCTTTCTTGAGGAGAGATTCCAATCCCGCCGCACAACTCATACAAAATTTCATAATAAATTAATCTGAATAAAACAACGACAAGACTACTGATTTACGGGAGGATTACTATGTAATTTTAATTGTCATCCTGACCCCGACGAATTTCGGGGGAAGGATATAACTAAAAAAACTGCCTCGTAATGAAACAGTTTTTTTATTTTTCCTCACTAATTATTACAACATCTTACGATATCTTTCTATGGTCTTCATGGCATTAGGCTCTATCATATCCGATTGTCTAATAGCTTCAGAAGGAGGCAATCGAATGCAATTGAGATTATTTTCTGGGGTATGAACCTTTATAAGATAATCTGTAAACTCACGATATATGCCTGTATTTCGATATCCACTATTTCAGATTTCAAAGAACGAAGTAATAATATTTCAAACCAAAAATTGCGAAATTCACAACTGCTCTTGGAATTCTTTTTCCAATCTTTGAATATCAGTTTCTCCTGGGAGTTTAGTTCATCATACAAGAGTATATTTTCCTCACCACCCTGATGTTTTTACTAATCAGATATTTTGCTCCTTTTTGCCATCGTAATAATGAGCCCTGGAACTAATATCTACTACTATTCATCACACCGCTGGTAATGGATATGTGATGTTTGGAGTATTAGTATCTTCTGGAAATGGGTAGTGTCAGGTAGCAAAATAATATTCTACCAACTTTTGTGGATCATAAATATAGTTATTTGGTAATGGTAATGGTGGATCAATAATTTCTTCCATTGCGAATATTCTCTTTTGCTGAGATAGCAAAAAAGCTAGTTCTGCACTAGCACTCTTGCCCACATATCATCATGGATTGATGACATAAGCAAAATCATTCTGAGGATCTAAACTCGCCGCCTTGGACAAAAAATCTGATTCTATTTCTACTGGTGATTTGGTTATATCGTCTCAATAAGAGTAAATGAAATTTTTAGTATTTGATAATACCTCCGAGATCCTAGGCGCAATAACAGAAATTCCAGCTTTAGTAAAAATACCATTTACAGTCTGAAACGAATCATAATGTTTGCTCATACTTCAGTGAAGCGTTACTTTTATATCTTGCATATATGTGATCAGGTATAAATATTCTTCAACTGCCTCGTAATGAAGCAGTTTCCTCTTCTATCTTCTATCTAATTACCAATTGCCATGATATCATTTATGAAAAGATCCACGATTTCTTCAGATCATTTTTTCTGGATTTTCCGATATGGGCTACATTCTTCTTCACCAGAAACAAACAATACATTTGCCAAAAATGTCCCTGTCTTGTCAGTGATGAGAAGCATCTCTTCTTTGCCGACATGAGCATCCATTGTGTCAGAAATCTCTATAATGTCTGTAATTTCCTTAATTTCTCCTCCCATGAATATAATTTTTAAAAGTTAAAAATACATTTTTATTGATTACTGCAAAGATTTTTTGCATTTTAGTTAACTTA
>CAYUVZ010000049.1:0-2361 GCA_964448265.1 uncultured Candidatus Peribacteria bacterium
TCTATAACTCAATCTAGGGAATCTTTAATGAAAGAAGCTTCTTTTTCTAGAAAACGAGCATAGTTCTTTCATGACTCCTTTCGATCATCACTCTTGGTAAGGATTTGAATAATATTTTCTTTAGAATTACCGGTAATACTTTGAAATTGATTCACGATAAAATCAAAAAGTTTGTCCTTTATAATTTCAGTACTCCCCATTTATGTAAACAGAAAAAAAATAAAAATTTCCTTTTATTTACATTTATGTTTTATAAAGTCAAGTCAGATTCTTATATATTTTTTATTTATTTAGCCCCTCTACTACCTTTCCAAAACCAAACAATTTATCTTCTTCCCATTTATTCGCCATCAATTGAATTCCTGCCGGCAACATTTCACCTTGATCTTCTACCATTCCCATAGGGACAGATATTGCAGGTAATCATGCCATATTCGCAGGTATAGTATACATATCTGATAAATACATCTTGATCGGATCATCAGATTTTGCTCCCATTTTTCGTGCGACTTCTGGTGAAGTTGGTGTGAGAATGAAGTCATATTTCTGAAAAAAATCATCAAATTCATCCTGCATTTCCTGTCTGGCTTGTTGTCATTTCAAATAATATCATTCGTAATTTGCACTACTGAGGACAAATGTCCCCAGCAAAATTCTTCTCTTGGCTTCTTCACCGAATCATTCTGATCTGATCTTTTCGTAATACTCTTTGATATTTTTACATCCCAAAGTGCTTTCTTGTAATCCAAATCTGATCCCATCAAATCTGGCTAAGTTTGTGCTTAATTCTGCGGGCATGAGGGTGTAATAGATGGCTACAGAAAAAGCAAGCATGGGCATTGCTACTTCGTCTATTTCGTATCATTGTTTACGCAATTGTTCTACTTTGTCTAGGAATAATTTTTTTATTTTAGGATCCAATCATGCTCCTATGACTTCCTGAGGGACGGCTACTTTATATTTTTTATTTCATTTTTCACTTTTGGAAATGACAAATGCATCACTGCGAGGATTGCTTTGTGAATCGTGAGGGTCAAATCCTGCAATTGCTTTTAAAAGTATTTCTGCATCTTCCACCGTCTTGGTCAGTACTCCGACTTGGTCTAAACTCGATGCCATAGATTGTACTCCATATCTGGAGACCATACCGTAAGTGGGCTTCATACCTACGATTCCGCAGAGCGCAGCTGGCTGGCGGATACTTCATCCTGTGTCTGTTCCTAGCGCTGCGATGCACATATCTGCCGCGACTGCCGTAGCTGATCATCCTGAACTTCCTCCTGGGACTCTATCTTTGCCGTAGATATTGTATGTCTTTCCAAAGTATGAAGTTTCAGTAGAACTTCCCATCGCAAATTCATCCATATTTGTTTTTCCGATTATTAGTCATCCATGGTTTTCCAAATTTGTAATGCAGGTCGCTGTATATGGACTGATATAATTTTCCAACATTTTGGACCCACAAGAACTGATATATCCTTCAGTCAAGATAATATCTTTGATGCCGATAGGCGCAGATTTCAACTCCTTGGTAGCACATTCATCCAAATGTTTGTCCACATACTCATCGTGGAATCTGACAAAAGCAAAAAGATCAGCATTCATTTTTTTAGCTTTTTTTACATAATGTTTGACCACTTCTTGAGCTGATAGTGATCAGTCTTGTACTCCTTGTATGTAGTTTTTGAGTGTCAGATGCATTGAATGCAGGATGAATAAAAATTATTTAAAATTTTTCAAAAAATCTTTGAGGTCTTTCATATCTTGGGAAGATAGTCCCTGTTGTGAAGGTGTAGGTGTTTTGGGTGGGGGAGTTTGAGTCGGTTGAGTTGCTGGTGGAGGAGGTGTTGTTGTTTCTGTATTTGCATAGTTCTGGACATGAGTATCTCCTGTCTCTTGAATCGTTCCTGAATATGTCTCATCGATAAGTCAGGTCTGTTGTCCAAGAAAAAAATCTGAATTTTCACTTCCTGTTTGTGTTTGTGTTCACGAAAGAGTATCTCATGTGGATAGAATGTTTCAAGTCATGATGTCTATGATTGTGCTTCCTGTCAGTGAAAAATGTGTCCCTAATTTTGTATTTGCAACTGTTTTTATCCTGGTAAGAAAATGATTTGCCTTGGTCGGGCTGATGAGATGAAAAATCCCAAATCCTACGAGGACAAGGATGATGAGCGTTATGAGTCTTTTGATAAAGGTCATTATCAGTGATATAAGTGATAAAAACAGCAGTGTTATAGGAATTTTTGGTAAAAAAACAAGGAGTATAACTGTATATTATTTTAGTTAAAGAGAGACAGTTCGTGAACTGTCTGAACGAATCGTGAACTGTCTGAACGAATCGTGTTATCGTAAAGATAA
>CAYUVZ010000049.1:2461-7677 GCA_964448265.1 uncultured Candidatus Peribacteria bacterium
TTCATGAATTATCTCATTTTTTAAATAGAGACAGTTCGTGAACTGTCTGAACGAATCGTGTTATCGTAAAGATAATTCATGAATTATCTCATTTTTTAAATAGAGACAGTTCGTGAACTGTCTGAACGAAAAATATTTGTTCTCATAATTAATGCCTTGGATTTTTATAGGGTTTCAATAGTATATCGTAGTTTAAAGCTCGAATGGCGAAATTGGTAGACGCGCACGCTTCAGGAGCGTGTACCGCAAGGCTTGAGGGTTCGAATCCCTTTTCGAGCAAATTAGTCTTTCTGACTGTTCGTCTGTGTGAATTATTCCAAATTGTCCTGGTATCAAAGATTTGACAGGAGAACAAAAATGATTATAATGTATTGCGTAGTTTTATATCTCCTCAAAAGATGACTCAAAACTCTTTGAAATCCTTGAAACTGATAACTGTATTGTCGCTTGCAGTCTTGGCACTTTGTGTCATCATAGATCACTGATCTGCGGCCAGTACAAATACCCCTACGACCTTTGGTATTACCACAGGAGTTTTCACTTTTTCCAAAAATACAACAAGTGGAAATGCGTCTTCTACTATCGATCTAGGAACGGCGACTGCTGCCCTTTATGCACAGACTGTGTATTCATCTGGTGATCATCAATTTGATGTCAGTGATATGGTAGGAGATCCTTTTACTGTCACGCTCCAAAGTTCAGATCTGACAGCATCAGGTAATCTGCTTATACCAGCGGCTTCAATCGGATATACTGGTACCACATGGGCTGGGACAGGTAAGGTATTAACTTCTGCACCTACGACGGCTTCTGATATTGGTACTTCCCCTGTCACCTTTGTAGCAAGGACCAATAATAGTGGACTTTCTTATCGATGGCAGCAAATTACTTTGATATTAACTGTCCCAGCGGCACAATCGCCTGGTAGTTATACAGGTACCTTAACATTTACTTATTAGTACTTTCTAATCTCTCAGTATATAAAAAACTCCCTGACGAATTTGGGAGTTTTTTTCTTTTCTAAGTAGTTCTAATTCAAGTCTGTTTTGTGCGTGTCGTAATAATATTTGCCTTCGGCGACCTACTTTTTTTCATTGATAAAAAAAGTAGGCAAAAAAATCTAGGCAAAATCATCCGCCATTTGATTTTGCCATACTAGTTATCAGAGGTGGCTTTCCAGCACTTTGTGTTTGGTTTGCTATGGGTAATAAAAAAATCTTTGGTTATGCCGGTTTATTTTTATTTCTTCTTTCCTCTTTTTTTAAACATTAATCCGATGCCGAAGCAGACACCAAGGACTATGATGCTATAACAAGCAATATCTATTCGTGAGCTTCTATATACGACATCTGCAGCCATATGTGTGAAAATGTTTCTGTATGTGAGAGAGATATTAATAAATTTCGCTTTGCGAATCTGGATACCAAATCATTGGGTCGTGGGATCGTTATTTATGATGCTATATACTACACATCCATATACCATGCCTGTTTGGTTGGCGGGTGAGGTAAAGGAGGATTCTTTTCTGATGGCTGCGTGTGGTGCTAGAGAAATTAGCGTGTCATAGCCTGTCATGTATTTCCCGAATTTGTCTATCTTGCTAAGTTCGCACGCTCTATTTTTTCGCTGATCATTGGTAAATGTCCCATCTATAAATCCCAAATTTACCGTAGCTCATGAATTGCTGTTGTTGGTAATCTGCAGGCAGATGTTTAATTTTTTTCAGGGCTCTACGGTGTAGTTCATCTGTTTATTGGATCATTGCTCGCAGAAATTTACATCTATATTTTTCAATTCAGCACTTGCTTCGTTCACTTTGGATGCATCCAATGGAATGCTAATGGTTTTGGTTCAGGTACTTGATGTCGTGGTTGCCGCGAATGTATGATGCACGGAGATAAGCGAGACGCTCGTCAATAATGAAATCAGAATAATTATTTTTTTCATGGGTTATAATGCCAGAGGATAAAAGATGGATTCCAGAAGATTTAGAGAGATGTGTTGAGGGTACAAATCCCCCCCATCCCCCCTTTAACAAGGGGGGCACTGTAAATTTATCAAAGAGATCGTTTTATTAAGATGTTGGTGTGGTTGGAATTTGAGGACTTGGGATTTGTGGAGTTGGAATTTGTGATTGGGTAGTATCTTTTTTCTTTTTGTGATGTCTGATAATCAAAAATATAATCAGGAATATGATGAGGATCAAGATTCAGCCAATTATTTCTGTGATGATATTCATAATAATAATGCTGGTCTGTATCGGAGCAAGACTATTTGTTTCGCCTTTGGTGGTTTGATCAAATAGAGGAGTATGTGCTACATCAAATTTGATATTTAGCTTCAAGTTTGGAATTTCTGTCAGCTTATATTGAAGGATTGTGCCTCAGGTATTTCATTTGGCAATGGCGCCATTGATAGCAAAAGTATTTTTGTAGGTAAGCATATCTGTCGCTACTCCAGTCAGGATGATCTCTTCGTCAGCTATGCCTGGATTGATCAACTTCACAGCGACGATATATTTATTGTCATTGGAATCCTGCCAAATCCTGATCTTGGGATCGGATGAAAGATTGACTCCATCTGTCGGGGTGAATGTCCCGAAAGCAAAAGATGCTTTGGACACTTCATTGATATGCTTTATCGCTTCTTGAATATCTCCGATAGATACATCGATAAATTTGGCTTTGCGAATCTGGATGCTGAAATTGGACGCTTCATCTGCTTTTTTGTCGGAAGGATTTTCTACAACGGAATATACCAGACATCCAGGGACAAGTCATATTTTTTCGCTGGGGAAAATGATCTGTGCAGTCTTTTGTACTGTTCAGCTGGCAGGAATGATAATGGTCTCCTCATAGCCTGTGACATATTGTCAGAAGGTAATGGCTTGGTCTAATTCGCAGGCTCTATTTTTTCGCTCATCATTTGTGAATGTCCCATCTATAAATCAGATTTTGACCGTGACATCGCTATTGATTTTATTTTGGATGTTGTAACACAGGTCTATCTTTTCTCAAGGCTGGATTTTGTATGCCATTGCCTTTTCCGTAGTATCGCAAAATGAGATATCCACATCGCCGATTGCTCCTTGGGCGTGAGTAATCACAGAGATGTTTATCAGACAAAATAGAAATATTCATCAGATTTTTTTTATCATATTTGGTTTTTTATTCCACATAAAAAATATCACTGCTCAAATGATAGGAAATTCTGGTTTAGAATCAATACGAAAATTAACCAAACGGTAATGTATCCCGAAAAGTCGGGATGTAATGTGTTGTAATGTCCGCCACGGCGGAGTAATGTGTTGTGTCACTCTGAGTGAAGCGAAGAGTATAACTGATAAGATAGTAGTCTAATTACTCAATTAAGTTATATCCTTCCCCCGAGAAGTCGGGGTCAGCCACGGAGGACTCCGTGGTCAGGATGACATATTAAATTTTACATTAGTACAGCGTATACATAATTACTCCGGAATAGTTTCAGATGCTTTGAGCGGCAGGGACGGTAAGTTGCAGTACAATATCTGATCAATAGGTTCCTGTGAGTCAGCCGTTGGCTCAAGTATCTCTCTTGATAAAGGTCAGTGTATTATTTCACCATGTTTGGTAGGATCATGTAATGGCAGTCTGGACATTGGTATTTGTACTTCATCCCAATGTCAGGATTCCATTCAGCGTTTTGACTGAGATGTTCATGTTGGAAATACTTTCTCCTCAAGCGGCGTTCAGATCGGAAATATTTATCGTCGTATAATATCATGTGTCAACTCCTGCAGGATCAACGACTTGGAAATGATCATTGGTTCCACTAAATGCTTTGACGACAGCTTGTGGCATATATGTCGGTTGGATTTGTCCGATGTTGAGATTTGCAGGTCCTGCAATGCTTACAGGGATATTTGTCGTAATTCACCATGTGCCACTTGTTACGCCGACCGTCATCGTTCACGTTCGTAATGTTCAGTAGGTATTTGCACCCGTCATGGCGAGATAAAATTGATCTCCGTTTCCTCATGTAGTAGTGGCTCATACGAGGATACCGTTTTTGTATAATGCAGAAATATATCCAGTGATGATTACTGAAGTAGATACTCAAGGTGTCATACCTGTCAGTGTGATGATATTTGAAGTGTAGAGCTGATTGATATTTGCTCCAAATATATCGTTGAAAATAAATTGATCGGGATCGTAATCATTTGGAATGATTCCTATTTGAAGAGGTCAGATGAGTTGGTATCAAGTATTCCCCACAGCGTCATAGGATCTAAAACAAAGATATTTCCCATTGTATGAAGTGTCGGTGATCGTTATCGTGTCACCTGGTGTGTAATTTGTCGCAGAGGCCCGCGTTAATGTCTGATTACATGTAGTAGTCGATCATGAAATATAGTCTGTGGCTCAAGGTCATGCTACAGAATAATCTACATTGATCACGATGTCATCACTCACTACGGGTATAGGACTTGCGTCGTCCACGATGGTCATCGCGGGTGGGGTTCAGTCATAGACATAATTTTCAGTCGTGGATGTTCAGGTATTTGCTACCTTATCAGAGACTCTCATAGCAATGCTAAAGTTTGCATTTGGAGTATATCCAGTGTAATAACAATACGAACTATCCTGAGTGACATTGCTGTTTGTCCATGCTCATCCATTGAGAGATATTTCACATGTGCTGTTTGCTAATCATATTCACGCATCTGAAATAGAAGAACGCAATCAGATGGTTCCATTGAAGTATGTACTTCCATTGATGTAAGAGATGCCTTGATATATTGTTGGCGCTCCTATGGTCGGAGCAGTGCCATCGTAAAGATAAGTGCCTGTAGCTCCTGTCGTGAGATTACCTATCATATCGGATATTCTAAATCTTATACTCAGCGTAGTAGTCGGTGTAAGATTTGTCGCTTCACAATAGGTTGTAACAAAGGTTGCTGTCGTTCGTGATGTTCCATTGGTGGTGTATTCACAACTCGCTCACGATAAATTCGTATCAGCAACATCAGCTCTAACATTTATGGTTCCGTTGTAGTAGAGAGTGGATCAATTATTTCAAGTAGATCCTGCTGAGATGTATCAAGTAGAAACTGTCGGTGAAATTGTATCTCTATTTATCGTCCTTCCTGTTGTAGAATTATTTCCTCCGTTATCTATCGCGTATCAAGTATATCTGTATGATCAGTCTGCGAATCATGATTGAACTGTAGTGAAGAG
>CAYUVZ010000050.1:0-7634 GCA_964448265.1 uncultured Candidatus Peribacteria bacterium
AGGTCATACCTCTATTATACTCTCAGGTGGCTAAATTCAAAATTTAATTGACCTTATATTCTAAATACAACAGTAAATGCAAGATTCACCGACTATCCCAGTTCTCCCTATTGAAAACATGCTTTTTGAAGATGCTATTGGTGATAAAAAATTGTCTAAAGAGATATCTGTTGAAAAAAAGGATACTGTTGCATCAACGAGTGAGGCTGTTTTAGATGGGATGAAACTTAGTCAGATGCTAACGGAACAAAGCTATATCAGAGAATCAAAAGAGGATTTACTAAAAATTCTCAGTCAAAGAATCGCAGTTAATGAAGGGATAGCAAAAGATTATGTTCGAGATGAAGATAAATTAGAACAAGAAGCTGAAAAAAGAATGAACGAATTAAGAAAAAAAAAGGTTGCTTAAGTTGTTTAATAAAAAGTTCAAATATAAATAAATTAAATTTTAAGTTTTATGCAAACACAAACTAAAAAAAGTAACATAAATATCCTTTGGATATTATTCGTTACAAGCGTAATATGGTTGTTTTTTTCTTTCGGTGTCACATCATGTTGCGACTCGCCACAAAAACCAAATCAGAAAAAAGTAGGAAACTTCATTGTTTCCCTTGAAAGTGGTGGTTATTTAAAAATTAAGAATTTAAATGAAAAACCATTTTTGTACATAAATGGACAGAATTTGTCCGAAGCCATGGATTATAAAAATTTAGAACGGACAAAGTCTGACACCGTTTCCATCAAAATATTGCGGATGGATAAAAACAATAAGTATGCAATATTTCTGTTTCAAGAGAAGAAGGGTGGACTTATGCTTATTGTAGACGCAATAATAACTTATTCCACCTTCACAGAAAAATTATCCATTGTCCCCTTGTGGGGAATATAATATCTCACAAAAAATATTTAACACACAAAATTATTATTAACTGGATTCGCGATATAAAGTGATCCAGTTTTTTTTTATTTGTAATATTCCCCCATCTCACTCAAGAATAAAAAGAAGTGAACCCGTCCATAGATGTTCACGATATGAAGATATAGATAATACGGGTCTTGTCTCCTCTTTCTTTGTTTAATTTAACAAACCCCCTGTATCCCCCTTCAAAAGGGGGACTTCAATGAAGGTTCTTACAAGAGTTAATTTAGATTCAGTTAATTTATTTAAAGGACTCCTTTGGCCTCCCTTATGAAGGGAGGTCGGGTGGGTTTGTTATCCTCAAACAAGAAACTAAAAAAAGTCACCAAAAAAATCTAGTTCTTACAATTAGGCGCGGTTTATTATCTACCCTCTTAAACTAGCTCCAGCCTTCTCAGCGTTGGCTATCGCCACCTGCATAATCGCATTAATCTGATCGGTAGTCATACTCTCATTTTCTTTACCACCACGACCAACAATCTTCACTCTGAGTGAGACAGATTTTTTATTTTCTCAAATATTTTTTCCAGCATAGACATCAAAGACTTCTACATCTTCGATTTCGGGGACGGATTTTACAGCATGCACTATGTCAGAAAAATCTTTTTGCATATCTACCACGAAACACAAATCTCTAGAAACAATCTGATCTTGCAATGTTTCATATCCTCTATTTTTTCCAGATTGCTGATTCAAGCATGTGATGATTTCACCGAAGGTGAATGAAAGATATACCACGCTTGCATTTTCCCCAACCTTTTCTTGCTGCAGAATGACGGGATGCAAAGCACTGATGGTTCAAATACCATATTCTTTACCTGCGATATTTACGACGATCTTTGCCTGTTTCTTTGGATGAAAATAATTTAATCCCGTCGCTGCGAAAATAATTTCTCCCTGTATTCCAAACTCTTTGCACAGTGATTTCACCATATTCTTTGCTTCCAAGAGAGGATCCTGATCCCATGCAGCTAGTGATTTTTGATAGAGCATGACTCCCAGTTGCATCTGCTCATCCACAAAACTAGAGGCAAACGCATTTACAGGTTCAGATTTTTTATTTTTTTTATTCCAGATTTTGCCGATATCAAAGATTTTAAACTGATCAAAAAACTTACAATTCTTCGCGGTATGAGCAAGTAATCCATAGATCATATCATCCCTGAGATAAGGGGTTTCAGGATTCGTGGGATTGGCTAAACTATAGAGGTCTTTGGGATCGACATGAAATGCTTGTAATATTTTTTCTCCTACTCGAGGATATGTTTCCATCTGATTACATGCAAAATTTCTCACGAGGACATCTTCACTTTTTCTTTGTAGCAATACTTCATCAGTAAATGCTATATTTTTCATTTCACTCATGAGAGGTAATCATTCAACCTGATCATAGCCATAGATTCTCGCTACTTCTTCATACAGATCCTCAGGGATATTCAAATCATTTGGACCTCTTCGGAGCGGGGGAGTGATCTTCTCTTCCTTCACTTCACATCACAGTCTCTGTAATATTTTTTTTGCTTCCAATCCAAATCCATCTTCCATTTTGCCAAAAATTGTTTCTGTCATTTTTTTCCGATCAAGCTCTATCATCTTTTTCCTTTCGTCTTTCACCTTGTTACTTATGAAATAATTCAATCCTCCGATCTCGAAATCTCACAAATCTTTCTTGGAATACTTCAACTGATCCAAAAACAAAATCAGACAAAACAAAGTCCATCGTGGATTAATATTTTTTTCAAATCTCAATTCTGCATCAGTTCTCAATCCTAGTCTGGTTCAAGTCTTTCTCACCATCACGGGATCAAAATTTGCGATTTCGACCAGGATATTTTTTGTATCCTCGGTGATTCAACTTTCTTGTCCACCAATCACTCATGCTAAGGCAAGGATTTTTTTCTTGTCAGTGATGACGATGTCTTCTCCTTTCAGAATATGTTTGGTTTCAAAAAGATCGATAAATTCTTCTCCCTCTTTGGCATTTCTCACGATGATATCTCCTTCTACTTTTTCAGCATCGAAAAAATGTACAGGCTGTCCGCTCATCAGCATAAATAGATTTGAAAAGTCGACTCGATTGTTGATAGGATTCGCGTCCATATCAAGCATCTCCAACCTCGTGAAAAATCCAGTTTGATTAATTTTTATATCATTGATTTCCAAGAGGAGGTAACTATTCAATCCTTCGGATTTACTCACTACTTTTACTTTGCCAGCTTTGCTGTTGTCCAGCGTCTGCAAAATAGCAGAGGTCGAGCACTGATCCATATATTCTTTGATCTTGGCGTATGAGATTTTATCAGCAGTATAGATAGCGTGCAATTCCACAGCCAATCCGAAATGTCAGGTCAAGTCTGGTCTATTAGTCAATGATTTACTATCTACATCCAGGGCTCGTCACTCTAACCAGGGAAATTTTGCAACCAGTGGCGTTCAAATATCTTGTTCACTAAGTTCTTCCAAATCTTGTGATAAGTCTCGGATCGTATGTGCATCCAAATCTTCATTGATACCTAATTCCTCCTTGGAACAAATCATCCCATTGGAATCCAAACCTCTCATTTTTCTCGGTTCAATTTTCAAATCAACTTTTTTCAAATAAGTGCCAGGCAACGCTACGGGGACCCAAAGTCAGGCTTTGACATTTACTCCGCCACAAAGGATTTGAAACTGACCTTTCTTGCCACAATCTAGCTGACATACGGAAAGTTTATCCGCTTCGGGATGTTTTTCGCAAGATTTTACCAATCCGATGACGACAGTCTCGGGGATGGATCTCTCATGTACGGCTTCTATTTCACAGGTTTTCACGATGAGGTTTCTAGCAATATTTTCCGGAGTATCATTGACCGAAATAAATCTCTTGAGTAACTGGCTACTATATTTCATAGCAAATGGTGCAATAAATAAAATACTGATTATATAAAGAAGATTACTTTGAAATCAACTGATTTACTCCTGTCAGTATGTAAACGGTGTTGTTTTTAAAATAAAAATAAAAAAAGCTAGAAAAAATTCCAGCTTATTTGCATACTTCATAACAATAAAAAACTTCAAATGAAGTTCTTCAAATTATTGTTGTTTTTTCTTTCGATCCGCTTTTCTTGAAATCGGCAATATTTTATTTTTACCTTACTTGATATGAATAACACTATAAACACTATACCTATCAAGAATAAGGTCAATAGTATGAATTCTCCTATATTTAGGAGTGTCATACAATACTCTTTTATTGCTTCGATCGGACCCTGATTCAAAATTACATCCATTTTTATTTATTTTTTTTGTTTACTATATTGTGCAATGACTATAAGGATTCCCAGTCAAAAATCAATAAGAAAAAACTGTAATATACTCTTGACTTTATGCACAGAATTTATAAAAAGAATGGAGTTTTTATTCTATTATCTTTTTATCATGAACAACCTGGATAATAAAGAAATTGTCCCTGCTACTTCCAAATCAGTGTTTTTGGATAAAGCTATTTTAATCGACGGTGTGGCATCGTATTATGACAAAATATTGGATTACAAAGGAAGAAAATATGTAATAACTATACCGCCACAAGAATCTTTTTACAAAGATGGGAGGTATCTGGTTAATGTGATAGATGTAACAGATCCCATACAGTATGGAGCCAAAGCAAATCAGCAACAAATGATTTTTAAAGATGGGAGGATCATGCCCATTCATCAATGAAATACTTGAAATATAATTATAGAGCTAAGTTCAGTATACCCTTTCTTGAGAAAAGATGATGGCTGATATATGAAATACAATAAAGAATTTAGTTGCTCTCCCATTCATTTTCAATGGAGGTATAAGATTGACTCATGGGATACCCGAGAAAGCTCCAGATGAAAGAATAACATGGAGAGATGAAAAAACCAATCGTGCACGTGTTTGAAAAGAATATGAATTTTATGATGGTGGGAAGACATCCCCGTTTAGGTGATTGGAAGAATGAGAAGTTATTAATACTAACGAGACTGGAAGGCTAATTGACAAGCATCCTTGAGCAAGGGTATTGTGTGTAAGAAAGACTATAAGGCAGACTTATGGTACACGTAGTCATGATAAAATAGTCACCTACAATGGAAAATGAGAAATTATGCCTATCAAATGAATGCAATCATGATGGGAACAGGGTGCTTGAATGCATTATAGCGATGATCATCATATCTTATTTGTTAAAATTCCATGATTTGAATGACTTGGTAATATTGAAGCATTCCTGGACAAAAAATGTTCTAAGATTATGTATTACAATGATTTGCTTGTTCAAAAAGCCGATTGAGTTGATTTACACTCGCTGGAAAAGACTCTCAAGATACTTACAAAAAGAGGAACTTCTTTATCAATCGAACTAGATGATGCTCAGCGGACAGCCTTTATGAAAGATTGGGATCCTGAGTATCAAGAACCTGAAGTAGTAAAAACAGTTGTAGAAAAACAAACAACTGAGTTACAAGAAAATTTTAAATCACCTAAAGATTCTAAATATCCATTGATAAAAAGATTTTGAAAAATGTTATACAATACTTTCAAAGGTTAGTTATTCATCTATTTCCCCCTATCGTTCTTAATTCTATCGTTCAATCGTTCTTACTTGATATAGTACAGATAACAATTTTCCCTTTTCAATTTTCCTGCGATGGCTTTGATATCTTCCAGCGTTAATTTTTTATATTTCGCCAAGATTTCATCCAGAGTTTCTATCTTTCCATAGATCAGATATTGATTTCCTAGAAAGCTTGCCATCTCATCAGACGACTCGATACCCATTTGAATCTGCCCTTCGCTATATCCGATGGCATTGGTAAATTCTTCCTCAGTAAATTCCCCCTGAGCGATTTTTTCTATTTCTTCAAAAATTTTCTCTATCCCAAAATCAAATCTCGTTTTATCAATCCCTGCTCTGATGACGAAGACTCCATTATCTTCATTCGAGATATGCATGGCTTTGATGTAATAGCACAATCCCTGTTTCTCTCTGATGTTTTGGAAAAGTTTAGAGGACATATTTCATCCCAAAAGTGTAGAGAGTACACTCGCAGCGTATTTCAACTCATCGTTTCCATCAAATCACGAAGCGGAGATCACGAGATGATTTTGCTCATTTTTTTTGTCGAAAAATCAGATTTTTTCTTTGGGCAAAAAATTTGAAAATACTGGTTTGACGATTCTTTTTTTCTCGGGGAGAGAATGAAATGAATCTGAAAGCTGTTTGACGAGCGTAGCTTTATCTACGAGTTTCCCTGCGATGACGATGATCAAGTTATCTTTGGTATACAAGTCTTGTTTATGAGTAAACAACATGTCTTGGGTAAATGAGGCGATATTTTGTTCTGTTCAGAGTGTTGCTCGTCAGAAACTATTATCCCCATAGAAATAGCTCTGCCATTTTTGCATTACTAAGGCCATAGGATTATCTTCATACATTTTCAATTCTTGCAAGACGACGCCTTTTTCTCTTTCCAATTCTTCTGTCGGGAATTTAGGAAAAATCATCATATCCGCCAGGACATCGAGAGCTTGAGTGATGAAATCAGGAGCACATTTGACATAGTAGCCGGCATATTCATCTGAAGTATAGGCATTGAATTCTCATCCAAATTTATCCACAGCTTCGGCTACGGACTTGGAAGTGGGATATTTTTTTCAGCCTTTGAAAAACAAATGTTCCAAAAAATGGCTGATTCCATTATTTTCACGAGTTTCATAAATACTTCCAGCCTTGCACATAATTTCGATAGTCACGGAATTCGCATCTTCCATAGGTGCAAAAATGCAGTCAATTCACTCAATTTTTTCGATCGTATATTTCATAAGCAGGGGAATGAAGAATAAAAGCAACTAGCAAGATAAAGATTTTCCCCTACAAAGCAAGATGACCTCCGCTCCCGGGAGCTAATATTCTAAATATCTATTGACTTTCGTGTCGTAATCATTATCAAGTCCGTATCTTTATTCTTAACTCTTTCCCATGACAGAACTTAAGAAAACTCCAGAAATCCCCAAAATCACTTCAATTGGTGAGGCATGTACAATTGTTTCCATCCTAGAAAAGAAGGCATTAGAACATTTGTTAGCTCATCCTTCTAACACATTTAACAAGGACTTGATTAATAACTGGTTCGCTGTGAATAAAGAAATTGCGGATATTTTTGAAAGTGGGTGAAATAGAGTAGTTCATAAAATTAACGAACGTGTCAAAGATAGTATAACGATAGATGACGGATTAGTTCTAGGTGCAGATGTGGTAATCGATGCGATAAAAAAAGCCAAGCAAAAATATCAGGATTTGAAACTACTCAAGGAAAAAATGAATAATTCTCGTAATGAATTTCCTCAAATTACGACAGCTCAGATTGCTGAAGTGCTTTGTACCCTTCTTGATCAAAAAGCAGAAGAATGTGGATCGGGCTCTACATCTGCTGGTGAATCTCTAGCATCACGTTTATTGAAGATTGCAGATAAGATTCGTATTGCAGATACAGAGCATCCAGACAAAGAATCATATCTTAAAGTGGTTAATGAGATTGTAGATGAAACGCCTGAGTCTGTTGTTATTTCTTGTTTTAATCCTGTAAGAAGGCAAATTGCTAAAATTGCTTTAGATAAATTGATTGCTGACGGTAGAATACAGCCAGCGAAGATTGAAGAGAAGGTTGAGGAAGCAAAAGCCGAAATCGTCGCTAAAATAAAAGAGGCC
>CAYUVZ010000051.1:0-7565 GCA_964448265.1 uncultured Candidatus Peribacteria bacterium
GCAAACCGCGGCTCCAAGTGGGAACCTAAACGGCCTGCCAATGGGCATGGTTGAACAAAAGATACCGTTCGGATTTCTATAAAAGATATGATCTGATTCAACGATGTAAAATCCGCCATCCTGAAAAATCTGTAAACCCCATCCTTTAGGGTGGGGAAATGTCCCAAAAAAATTGTAAAGACGTCCATTTATGGCGTCTCTTTTAAAAGAGAAAAAAATGTAGAGTGCAGTTTATGACCCTACCGAATTTATCATGATATAAATTGCTTCAAAAATTCACTCAGAATCGGATCAGTAGTTGTTTTTTCAGCTTCTTCCCTAGTAAAAAATTTTATTTCCTGGCATTCCTCAGAAAGCGTAAAATCAAGATTCTTAAGTTTGATTTCATAAAAAACTAATGCCATCCGAAAGTTTTTATCTGGCGCCGTGACAAAATATTTCGACTTATCATCCATCCGCATTATCTCCAATCAGGCCTCTTCTTTCATCTCTCTCATCAAACATTCTTTTGGTTGTTCGCCAAAATCAAGCCCTCATCATGGAAAATTCCATCTCCCATTTTTTTCTTTAAACATAAGAATTTTCGTCCTCGTCTCATCCAAGACCAATGCCTTTACACTTACTCTATAAAAACATGGTGGTATTTTGTCCATTACAAATATTTGAAAAATAAAATAATTTTCTGAATTATGAATTATGAATTTTTAGATAACATTATTTTTCTTTAATACATCGACAACTTTCTGAAAATTTTCTTCTGGAGTTCATTCCACAGTGATGATCACATCACAATATTTTTTAGCCTCCTCTCTTTCCATAGCAGCATCCTTCAATCTTTGAGCTATTTCTTCCTGAGTTACTGGAGCCCTTCAGGTGATTCTTTTGACAATAATTTCATCAGAAATATCCATAAAAATAGAAAAAAATCTACCAGGAATCTGATGAGAATTGATGATATATTTCAATCCATTAATTTCTGTTTCTTTGATAGGAATTTTTCATGTCTCCAAAAGATTCAAAATTGTCTTTTTTGTACCATAATATCCATTATTATGGACCCACGCATACTCCAAAAATTCTCATTTTTCAATACCAGCCTTAAACTCTTCCTCTGAAATAAACCGATACTCCTCACCATCTATATCTCACTCCCTCATAGGTCTAGTGACATATGATAAATCCTGGACAAAGTCTGGAAGTTTTAGAAGCATTTTCATGAGAGTTAATTTCCCGCATCCCGAAACCCCCATCAAAAAAACTATTTTCTTCTCTTTCATTACTACCATACAACAGCTAAAAAATTCTAAAATATTTTTTCTAAATTTATATTTTCTAAATAATTAGTATTAAAAACTCCACAATTTTTTAATTTTCTAAATCTTTTAATTTTTTAATCAAATTTACACCAGTATATTCAGTATCAGATTCACAGATTCCTCTAATGCTGGCTGATTGAGAGAATAAAAGATAAATTGCCCCCTCCTTTCATCTACAACTAAATGAGCATTTTTAAGCACCGTCAAATGATGAGACAATGACGCTTGAGTAATTTCAAAATGAGTCAGAAGCTCCGAAACTGTCATATCCTTCTGCTTCAAAAGCTGAATTATTCTCCTACGATTCCTATCAGACAAGGTCTTGAAGATAGTATCCATCATATTGAAATGAGGGCTAAGAGTAAAAGAGTCTCACCCTTCTCTTGTAGTATTCAAAAACAAAAAAACAAGGGTTTTTCTTCACCCTCTTTTTTAAAACTTATTAGTCTACCGAGCTTAATGTCCCCCTTGTTAAAGGGGGAAACCACGGAGAACTCCGTGGAGGGGGATTTGTTCCCTCAAATCAGAGTCTTCTTTCTCCCTCTTCTCCCCCATTTTTTCCTATCTTTCAACAAATGTCAACCCTATTTGAAATAGACACACCCATTTTTGTCACAAATTGTCCACTTGTTCGTATAACTACATAGTCAATTATTCGTATATTCCCCCACAAACATGAGATTACAAGAATTCTTCGACACACAAAAAAATACCATTATCGCCGATATAGATAAATTAGATCTCTATCAAGATATTTTGTATAAAAAAAATAAGAAAAACTCTCTCAAAAGAGCATCTTTTGTCCATGCGAAATATCTGGTATATAGCGCCTTTTCATTCATCTTCCTGATAGGAGTATACGGAGTATATCTCTTCAATGGTTCTACTACCTCAGATCGATTCTTCGCCAAAAATACCACACAAAATACTGCAAACGCTGATTATATAGCTAGAGTTTTAAATGTAAAAGGAAACTTCTCTGTCGAACACAAGTGAGTATTATTAGAAACCAACAATATTTGAAATGGTGACTCTATCATCCTCAAAGCATGAGCTCAGATGGTATTCCAGATCAATAGCTGAGCAGAATCCACTATCGTATGACCAGCTAAATTAGTAATCCAACAGACATCTGATGGCAATTACAAACTAAATCTTGTCTATGGCAATTTTATCCAGATGGAAGGCAAAGAGACTCTCCAACAAACTATAGAACTCTCAGTCAACGATATTGTAGTGAAACAACAGGACAAATCCAAACCTGTCAATTTTTCATTTCTTACAAATCACGGTCAGCAAATTTTGAAAAACAATGGTGCCAATCTTATGATTACCCAAAACAACAAATGATGACAAAGGATGTTAAGCAACAAACAGATATTATCTATCCAAAACAACGACATTACCCTATTCGACAATCGAGACAAATTCAACAAAGCAGTCCAAAACAAAAATGTGAGTCAGACTTTTTCACTCCTCTCTACACAAGAGACCAAGATTGTACAATCATGAGAAACCACGTCAGATACCAATTTAGACATAGACCTCTTATCACTTTTAAATAATGAATCTGATACTACATCCAACAATACTCAAACCACAGACAATCAAGAAATTACTTCAAACATCGTTTCTCTAGTGAGCGACGAAAAAAAGATTCTCACTCCAGACCAAAATGACAAACTTCGTTCCAATCTTTCCGAATGATCATTTATCATTAGCGAACTTCAGGAAGTATATACCAATCTTTCTCTAGGCAATACCGCCTGAGCAAATACATCCTACAACAAACTTGAAAACAGAATCAAACAGCTCTACATCAGTTTCGGTTTGAAATATGCCAAGACAGATGGGGCAACTCCCCAAAAGCTCAATGGACTCAAACAATCTATCAATGTGCTAATTACAAGTTGTACAGCATACAGTATTCCTCCCAAATATACCAACAATCTCCAGACTATGAATACCTGGATAAATATGGTAGCAAACGCAAACATACAGACAGTGACTACACAAGATGAAGCCACAATTGCTCGACAAACACTTGCCAAAAACTGACCTAAATTTCAATAAACCAAATTTAAATACATACTGATCTCACACGAAGAAATAGTCTTTGAAAAAGGATTATTTTTTGTTATATATAGATTGTCATCTTGACCCCGACTTTTCGGGGGAAGATATAACTTTGATAGATAATTTTTACTTTTACATTTTAAATTAAAAATATGCTCCGATACTGACTCATACTCTGCATCTGTATATTATGACTTTTCGGAGCATTGTATATAAGGTCTCGACTGCGTTATTTGTTCATGATTATATTCTTACTCTGATGAATATTCTCTTTATGACTATTAATTTTGCCCCTATATGACTATTCGCCTACTCAAGGGATCAATGATTTTTACAGTCAACAGTCTCCTCAAATTATTATACAATGAAACATTCTCACTTGATCACTTTTGCTCAAAACAGACGAATGAAAAAGACAAATATTCCCGCAAGATTTACAATGAACAAGAAATATCGATCTATCTAAAACTACTGAAATTTCTTATCAATCCAGACAATCTACAGGGGATCAACTACTATTTATTCAAACCCCCGATGGATCTTTACTAGGGCTCACACCACAATCAGCCATTATAGCACAAAACAGAGATCTCTGACTAGAGGTGCAAATACAACAAGGGACGATATACTATTATTCAACTGATCATGATACAGGCACGATACTATTTTCATGAGCACAAGGTACTGCCATGACAGGAGATGAAAAAATTTGGACAGATATCATCTGACATTTCACACAGCAAAAAATAAACTTTCTCACAGAAAAAATGTGAGGAGATATCATTTTATATCCAGCGATTGACAAAACTATCCTCTTTATGATCAATATATTATATACGCTTTCCCCAGGTAGATACTGAGCAAATCTGACTCATTATTACGAATTTAAACAATATATCTCTGAGACAACACCAACACAATCGATTTCAACGCAATGAAACACCAGTATCATAAGTGAATTACTCTCTCAGATCAAAAAAGGATTTGGCGAGACCAAAACCAATACATGGGTAAATAAATAACTATTACTCTTTCAATGAGCGGACAAAATTTCTATTTGTTGTACTGCTTTTGATTTTTCATACATTACTAGAGATGATATCTTCTCTACCGATAAATCGGGAACCATTGAGATGCTTTTGGAAATATCTCGGATTGGGCAACAATGCACAGAGAAATGCCGACTGATAGCTCGTTAATTTGCTAGCAGAGGTATTGAAATAATACTGAGAAGCTGCTTGGATACCATAGATACCATTACCAAATTCTATGACATTGAGGTACACTTCCATAATTCTATCCTTTCACCATACGGACTCCATCAGCAAAGTGAAATAGGACTCGATACCCTTTCTCATGAGGGAACGATTTGGCCACAAAAAAACATTTTTAGCGGTCTGTTGAGAAATAGTACTTCATCATATCAGAGATCACTTATTTTCCAAATTATATTCTATAGCGTTTTGAAGTGCAGGAATATCAAATCCCAGGTGGGATACAAATTTATTATCTTCTGAAGCTATAGCAGCATACACCATATTCGGCGAAATATTTTCAATAGGAACCCAATCCTTGTGCCAAATAATAGTCCCTTGAGTAAAAATTTGTTGTACACTTCTGATCACCATCAATGGTGTAAAAAGAGGATTAACCCGTCTGTATAGTACTACGAAAAAAATACTTCAACCAAAAAAAATTAAAAATCAGATTTTAATCCAATTTCGTACCATTGACCATGTGAGGTGGTGTAATTTTTCAAAGATAATTTTCGCTTTCATACGATAGGAAATATACCAAATATTGAAATGAGAGTATAAGGATTTCCTAGGAGAAATAAAGGAAATATTGTTTCTTTAAATATTTTATGCTGCCATCAAATATTCTACCCTATTGGTAATTCACAATACTGTTAAATCATTTTCGATATTCAAAACAGTTTTTCAGCCATTTTTAGCACTCATATACGCTCATATTCTGTCCTTATTTTCTTTTTTATAATTTCATTGATCAGAGAGAAATCACTTCCCATCAGGTCAAACATTATCAGCCAATGCTTGAAGTGTAGGATAACCAGTATAAACCCTTTTATATTCTTTGATTCTATATTGTAAATTTTGTCCTACAGCATTTACTCACGCCTCTCGAGTACCCCAATCTTTTGTTGTACCATTATCCACATTCCCGACATTACCAGGATTATGAGTATGTACTGCAACCCCCGTAGTCCCATAGGCACTATCATTTTTCATGATTGCCATAATATATTCTACAGGAACACTATATTTTTTGGAAGTAGAAATCACCCATTCAGCTTTTACAGGACTCTTTTTACTATCTAACTCTGTCTGAATTGTAGTAAGTAATTGTTCATCTGTCTGTACCTTTTCATCAGATGACTTCACCACACTAGAAGAATTGGCTAAATATGAAGCCGTTTCTTCAGATCAAATCAGGACTCATTCGATGAAATACCTATCAGCGACTAAATTCCCCATCAGTGCCAAGGCGAAGTGAGAGGAGTCTTTGATATTGGTCATAAAATCTTCATTTTTCACGAGTTCAGGGATTTCTTTATCGAGATATTTGACAACAATATCTTCAGCTGTAAATGCAGTGGCATCTATGCTGGCATTTCAGTTTGCATCTTTATTCACACGGATTCACAGCGATGTAACCACGGCAGGATTGAGACAGGTTTCCTTATCTTTCAGCCCAGTCACAAGGGCATTTTTCAAAGTATCATACTGCGTAGGGACATTCGTCATAAATGTCTCTTTGGAATTTTGTAAATTATATTTCACAAGCAAATCTGTCCCTGTATATGTTCATTGGACATGTTCTTGATAATCAGCTAGACTGTCTTTGATAAAACTTTCTTTGATCTCCTTATCAGGATGATTATGCAAATTCGTAGCGATATTTTCTTCTACATATGACCTATGTAATCACTCCAAACCATTTTCAAATCACATTACCTTCAACACGAAGTTGACCAGTCATTTTTTTTCTTTCCCTCTCTTATATCCAAATAGTTCCGCAGGACTAGAAATTTCCAACAGACTTCACAGAGTTCACAGTCACAATAAATCAATACTCAAAAAACCACCTACCTTGTCCATCAATTCACTCGCCTTTGTTTTGTAGGTACTTCTTTGTTGCAAGATATTCATAGCTACAGGGAGAGATTTCTGGATGGCATTGATTGAGCCTTCATCCATACTGGTAGCATTAGCAATAGCTTTCAATTGGTCTTCTCATAAAATCTTATCAGCAGCAGAAATTTCAGTATCTGAGAGTGTAATCCCGACTTCTTGGAGAGTTTTTTTAGAAGTATCTGTATCTCGGATTTTATTATTCACAAGTTTTCTAAATTCGTTTGGATTGTTCAACTGTGTACATTTTGATCCATCTCACAATTGTTTACCAGTTCATGTCTTGGAACTAATATATCAAATACAATTTTGTACTCTATTGGCCAATTGCTTCATCGTATTGATATTCCCTGCCTTTGTAAAAACCTTCCCGATCAATCCATCTGGGGCAAAAACTTTACACAACCCATCAAAGACATTGCCGACGCTATTGGTTTGTATAGTTGAGAAATTAGTAAAAATATCTGATCCAGAAGTCTGAAATGCTTCCATCATGGCAAACTGAGTACCTACGGATATAGTGTCCATAGACGCTTGTGTGATTTTAAATTCCGATTCTTTTCCTGTCTCCAAAAATGTCTGATGGAGATAGTTCATCACAGTCACATCGATATCATGAGCATACTTCTCTACAGAGAAATCAGGTATTTTTCAGTCCTTCTCTATATTTTTTAATGTAGTATACATCTTAGTATCCTTCATAATTTCCAAAGTTTTTTTTGCACTATCAGAAAGTTCTACCTTTTCATTCAAAGAAGAAAGATTCATATCCAGGACATTTTTTTGAAGATCCTTTTTTTCATTAGAGAGATTATTTTTAGTCTCTTTTTTCTCTAGAACCATAGATAAACAATAGGGTAAAAGACCTATCTTAATTATATCCCTTTTCTCAAAAAAAGCAAAAAAATCTTCACAAGAAGAAGATTTTTAAGTAAGTTTTCAAATAGCAAGCGACGGGACTCGAACCCGCAACCTCTTCCTTGGCAAGGAAATGTTCTAGCCAATTGAACTACGCCTGCAT
>CAYUVZ010000052.1:0-7188 GCA_964448265.1 uncultured Candidatus Peribacteria bacterium
TCATACCTCTATTATACTCTCAGGTGGCTAAATTCAAAATTTAATTGACCTATTAAAATATGAAAATTCCTGATAAAAATTTAAAAAGAACTTCAATTATTGTTGGTATTATTCTTGTAATAGCAGGAATGTTTGGAGTAGGGCCTCAGTATGGAATAGTATTGATATGTTTTGGGGTGCTATGCATAGCTGCACCAGTTGTCGATACATTATCAAGTAAAAGTAAGTCTTGATTAATCATTTACTGGGCTATTTATTAAAAGGTTGATCTTGTTTATGAGACAACCTTTTTTTTATTTGAAACCTCCTCGAGTATCCATATATTTCCACTAACAATTACCACTCAAATACAAAACGTCAAAAAAGAAATACTGATCGTCAAAAGGGAGACGCAAAGCCTCGCTAATAACGCTCGGTCGACTAACAGCTGCTAGTGTCCATCCCTCCACAATATATTTCAATGGAGGTCGGGACGTCCGCCGAGCAGCGAACGTTACGAGTATACTTGAAAAATCCCACTAATTCCTTATATAAATCCATAATTATATAATTTATCATTTATCATTTCAGAAATGGCTTCCAGAACAAATAAACAATGAATCGCCAAGAAAAAATCTCAACAACAAAAACAGGCCTCTAGACTGAGAGGATCCAAGAGATTTGAATATCCCAAAAGGAAATTAACACTGGAAGAAGCGAAAGAACTTGGAGTGATCTGAGTTTCCAAAAATTCCAAATGACACGATTACAACTGGTTTCTCAGAGGCAGAAAAATCTGTCGAGAGACAAGGATGAGAGTAGACCCAGATGGATTTAGATATATCAAGACACCTTCATGATGATCAGAAATGGTCAATGTCCCTATTTCATGATGGACAAGAAATAAACTGAGAAAAAACATGACGAAACGCTAAGACTTTAACATATAGATTCTTCATAAATGCCAGACATACCAAACAAAAAAGATAACATATTCACTATCATCAAAAAAGATTTTTTTTCCATTTCCTCTCCTATCAGGGCAGCTTCGCTGTCTGTTTTTCTTTTTATATTCTGACGGGCACTTGGCGGAGATACCTTCTTTTCTCTGTATATCAATACTATCGTAGGTAGCGTTTTCATCATCTCCATCATCACAGCACTGATCCCTTTCGTCAAAATGTTTCTTTCCGTCAGTGTCGGAAAATTGGAAGACCATACGAACATCAGGGAGGTTATGACCATAGGAAAATGGATGTATGTAGTAGTCAGTATTTTATATTTTTTAGCGGGGATATTTCATTGTATTCCTCTACTAATCGGTGCGGGAGTACTCAATGGTATCGCCAGCGCGATTGTATTCACAAGCTATCCTACCATCATTCGTAAATGGAGTAGCAAGGAAAATGAAAGCACTTCATTCGGGCTCTATTTCTCAGCAGCAAACCTCTCATATATCATCTGAGCACCCATAGCGGCACTGCTCGTACAGTATATTCAGATGCCGTATTTATTCCTTTTTATCGGCATATTCGCGATTATTTCTTTACTCGCAGATCGCAAAATTCCCGTGCCTACCCGCGAACAGTTACAAAAATATCTCGGCAAAGAAAGTGTCCCTCACAATCTTTTTCGCAGGATGTTTTCCATCTTCACCATCAAAAAATGATTTTCTGTCATGCAGTTCTACCACAAGACCATGTATCAGGCGATGGGCTATGAAATGCTATATAGCATATTAAACTATGTCGGATTTATCTTCATCCCTATCGTAGCTTTACAAAATAATTTAACACTGACGCAGATCGCGATTGTGTTTGCTATCATGAGATTGCCGTATATCATAGATTTTTTCTCGTGAGAATTTGCAGACAAATTCAGCAAAAAAAGATTCATCCTGATCGTGCTGCTTTTTCTTTCGTTCTTGTTCGCTATGTTGGGATTCAAAGAAACTTTTGGAAGCATCATCGTCCTTTCTTTTGGAATAGCGCTTTGACTTGCCCTGATCCGCCCCGTCATTTCATGACTCATTTCTGATTACACCGATCCTCGCAATGAAGGAAGCATCACGGGCATCCAGGAATTCACAGCAAAATTGGGAGAAGTGATCGGCTCCTTTGGCTTCGGTGTCCTTACTTTGATATTTGGAGGGATGAGTAATTCCTTTGTCTTCGTGGGCATCTGCTTATTCGTAGTAGCAGGTGTGGGGATCGTAAAGAGATTCCATTTGCTCAATAAGGAAAGTTTGTAATTATTTATAAGACTCTATATTTTACTGATCTTGTCGCTCCTATTCTTTCTATTTTCTTCATGTGAATCAGCTTATTGATTACTTGTTTGATGGTACTCTCTGATAATCCTGTTTTTTTCTGAATTTCTTGTCTAGAAATATTTGTATGAGCAAGAATTGTTTTCCAAACTTTACTTTGAATTTCTGATAAATGAATATCAATATTATCCGTTTTTGATAAAGAAATCGCCTTGCTGACTTGTTGTTCTACGATTTCTAGAAAAAAAATAATCCAAGCTGAAATATCTTCATGTTTTGTCTTCCATGTCTGTTGAGTTTTGGCAAGGACTTTGTAATACTCGACCTTCTTGCTTTCAATTAATGATTCATGAGAAACAAACGGAGTAAACAAATATCCACTTTTCAAAAGCAATAAATTTGTCAGAATTCTGCTTGTTCTTCCATTTCCATCTTGGAACGGATGAATGGCAAGATATTCAAAAATGAAGTTTGCTATAATTACGAGCGGATGAATATTTTTATCTTTCAATGCTTTCTGCGTCCATTCAATCAATGCCTTCATTTCAATGGCTGTAAATGCGGGCTCAGTTGGATTGAAAATCACTTTTACAAGATTCCCTTTGTAATCTCTCGCTTCCACTCTGTTTGGTCAGAATTTGTATTTTCCTCTATGTCATGTGTCTTTTTCTACATGTTTTAGCATCATTTCGTGAAGTTGCAAAATTACTCATTCGCTAAAATTCACATGTTGATAATTATCAAAAATCATTGCCAAAACCTCGAGATATCCTGCGACTTCTTGTTCGTCTCTTGTTTTGAACTTTTTAATATTCATTTGAGCATAGAGGGATTCTACTTCTTCATTACTCAATCTATTTCCTTCAATACGATTTGATGATCCTGTGGAAGTCACGAGTACTGACTTAGTAAGTCTTTTGATGGTTTGTGGCGATAATTTTTCTGTAATTTGAAATTCACGATTGAGAGCATCAATCTGAGAAATGAGGTTGTAAATTTTGTTATTCACCTCAAAAGGGAATTGTAATCTTTTGCTGAGTCTGTGGAGTTCTGCCATTTCTTGATTTGGATATAAATATATATGTCCAAGTATAGCCAAATATGTCCAAAAAGCAAATGATTTTTTCTTATTTAAAGGAAGTGTTTTTACTATTTCTTCCCAAGTTTCGCTTGTTCTTTTACCAAACGATCAAAATCTGATTCAAATAATCTATCCTGTACTATTCTATATTTTTCAAATTCACTTTCGGCGAATGATTTAGCAATTTCTGCTGATACTTTTCAGGGATTTTCTAGAATCTCTTTATTGTTGAATTTGAGAAATACATCAAGTTTTTCTTTCCAATCTTGCATAGTCATTGGTATCTTTCCTTCAGCTTGATCTTCTGCATAATCAAGATACATCGTTACAAAACGATCCAATTTCTTGATTTCCCCTAATTCAAGATAATTTTTTGCTACGACAACATCAGATTTTGCTATTTTTCCAAGCGGTGCTTTTTTCCAAGTTTGTAATCACATATGTAGTTTATCACTACCAGCTCTTTTAGTTATTAATTCAGGAGCAGTATGTCCATGAATAGCATAATGAAGTTTGTTTTGTACTGTTGCGAAAAATTCCTTTGTAAGCGGAGATTCGCTGTCATAATCTACGGCTGTTGTATAAATATCAGTAATTTTCTGATAAAATCTTCTTTCACTTGCTCTGATTTCGCGTATTTCCCAAAGCAAATCTTGGTAATATTCTTCTCCCAAAAATGTTCAGTTTTTCAATCTTTCATTGTCTAATACATATCATTTGATAGCAAATTGCTTCAGTACTTTCATGGCTCGCTGACGAAATTGGATAGCTCTGGTAGAATTTGTACGGAATCAAACTGCTATTACAGTTTCTAGATTGTAATGTTTGGTAGTATAGTTTTTCCCATCTTGGGCAGTTATTAAGAAATCCTTAATAACTCAATCTAGTTGTATTTCTCAGCTTTCTGCAAGCTGTTTGATGTGCATGTTGATGTTTGCGACCGTCACATCAAAAAGGACTGACATCATTTTTTGTGTCATCCATAGATTTTTATCTTCAAAGCGGACTTCTACGCTGTTTTCTCATGTGGAAGCCGTGAAAATTAAGAATTCTGCCGTACTGTTTTTGATGGATAATTCGTTCATGGTGGTCTGCGTAAACAAATAAACTGCCGTTGCTGGCAATTATACTTCTTCAAATAACTTTTTCAATCCATTTCAAAGAGATTCCATTTGCTGAATAAGGAAAGTTTGTAAGTTATTCCCTCGTCACTTGTAACTAATCACTCGTCACCGGTTTATTCATACAAAATTTCCCAGCCCTCCAACTTCTTATCAGTCAAAATATAGACGCCTCAACTATTGCAATGACACTTCTCCATAGGCTTCCCCTTGGCATCCAAAATATCAACAATCTTCAATTCACCCATTTCTTTGGGGCTTAAATATTTTATCTTCATCCCCGGAGAGATGACTTCTTTTGGTTCAATATGAAAATATCTTTTTTTGTTGTGCTCAATATATTTATCAGAAAACATTCCGAAATAATTCCTATTAAACAATGGACCCGCAGAATCTAATGTTGTCGATCATTCTCACTCAGGGAATTTATTTAAGTCGTTAAACAAAAACCCATCTCGATATTCCCTATGGGGAATTACATTTACGAGGTTCGCTATTTTTGGATCAATTTTTTTCTTCGCGAGGATCGCATCACGCACATGTGTATATGCTTTCACAATCGCACCGACATAAAATTCAGATTTACTTCTTCATTCAATTTTAATCGCATCTACACAAGGTAAAATTTCCTTCAATCTATCTATCGTGCACAAATCTTTAGATGACAAAATGTGACTTCCAGACTCATCATTTTCCAGCTGAAATAATTTTCCCGGTCTGCGTTCTTCCTCCAATCGCACCTTGTATTTAAACCTGCACGCATGCGAACACTCGCCCTTGTTCCCAGCTCTTCCACTGAGATAATCGCCGAGCAGACAGCGTCAGGAATAGCTCATACACATCGCTCCGTGGACAAAAACTTCTATCTCCAATTTTGGAACATGCTTTCTGATTTCCTTGATTTCATCGATGTGAAGCTCTCTCGCGAAGACGATTCTTTTTACTCATCTCTCATATCGAAATTTCGCCGCGCCATAATTCATCGTGGATGTCTGGGTGCTGAGATGCAAATCCACCTTCGGCATATATTTTCTAATAATATCAAAAGTTCCTGGATCTGAAAAAATGATCGCATCGGGATCGCAGTCCGCGATTTGCTTCACGGTTTTCTCAAAAAGTTTGATATCTTTATTTCTCGGAAAAATATTCATCGTGAGCAATGCTCTCGTTCCATTTTTGTGCAGATCTTTGACGGTTTTTTTTAATTCAGCAAAATCTTTGATCTTATTTTGTCTCATCCTCAGTGAAGTGAAAGGAACTCCGACATAGACCTCATCTGCTCCGTAGTGACTGGCAACCATCGCTTTGTCATACGATCATCCGGGGGCGACTATTTTGACTTTCGTGTTTCAATGTTTCAATGTTTCGATGTTGAAATGCTAAAATGCCGAATGATTATTCCGACTCAGTAAAATTTTGTTATATGATTTCTCTTCATCGTAATGCAATTCTATCGCTTCTTGCATATTTTTTATAACTTCATCCAAAGTCTCTCCTTCGGTGCTTATATGAAGTTCGGGAATATGAGTGCTAAATCATTTTTTTTCTGATTTGATGGCTATTCCCATGGCAGAATTAATGATATAAAACTAGGCTTAGGATAAAGAAAACCACCGTCTTTTCAAGGAATAATTTGAATGAAGAGATTCGGTAGAAACAGACTTGACTTTATCAGACAAATGGCTATATACAGTTATACAATTTTTACAACTTTACACTACTCTCATGGTAACACCAATTGGAGAAGAATTCGTCACTTCTGTAGAACAGGCCAAAAAATTAATTTTAAAGAGTCCTGAAAAAGTAGCGACGGCTATAAAAACCAAAAAAATTATCGATGACGAAAAAGATCTTTTTCTAGAGGCTTTTGCTGATGTTCAAAAAGATAAAAAAGAAACCAAAGAATCTAAAGAAACCATATCAAACCTTCCATTAGCCGTAGCAAAGCAAGAGAAAGATGCTATCAAATACTTCAAAATTAACGATGAACCTGAAAATCTCAAGGTAGTCAAACATATCCAGCAACTCAGAAAAGAGGGGATAATTACCACGAAAGAGGGGATAATTACCACGATTGATCTCTGAGGTGGGAGGTATACCGTAACAATGCCATGTGATGGAGGTAAAATGACTTTTGAATTCCCTGCTGATACTAAAATAGCGGATTCTGAATGAGAATATAAAGGATTTGATTGAATAAAATTTACCGTACAAGAGACGACAAGAGGCAGATTATTGAGTGAAGAATGACAACACTACCTTGCTGCCCAAAAGAAACAAGGTAAGACACCTCCATTGAGGACAAAATTTAATTCATTGATAGACTGACTATACCCAGAATGAAATGAAGAAGAAAAAATATTAGCATTTATGTTAGCCGTTGGATTTTTGGGTGATATGGTTTTGTTAGATGCAGAAGGAAAACCTACACTTGCTGTCTTCTGTTCTCGTGAATCAGCTAACCGCCTATTCTTCAAGCTGAACGTTGACTACAACGGGTGCAGTCTTGTTCAGAGCACTTTCATAGGATAATTTTCTCTTTTTCTTCGACTCTTTGCTCCTTTGTCTCTTTGACTTCTTTGACTCCCCGCCAAGGGCGGGCAAGTTTACCCCGCCTATGCGAAAGAAAATATATCTTCCAAAAAAATCCGATCATCTGCTTAGGGTAGTCGGATTTTTTTAGTTTATTTTAATTTAATTTAACAAACCCCCTAAATCCCTAGATTACTATTCTGGTT
>CAYUVZ010000053.1:0-7110 GCA_964448265.1 uncultured Candidatus Peribacteria bacterium
TAAAACTTGTTCGCCTGCCCCTCCTCTTTCTTAAAACTTGTTCGCCTGCCCCTCCCTGATAAGGGAGGGGGTTGGGGTGGGTTTGTTCCCTCAAAACAGAAAGATTAACAGGGGGGTTGGGGTGGGTTTGTATCCTCAAACCAGAACCTTTACAAACTGTATTCTTCAAACAACTGAGCGAACAACGCTGGGACTAATTTCATTTTTTCTGCATTCTCTACAAAGGCGACTCTCATCTGAGTGACTCCAGGATTTTTTTCTCCCGTAGCTACACGATAAAATCCACTCATAGGAGAGACCAGCAATGTATATTTTTCACCCTCGATTTCTACGACTCCTTTTTGCGCACAAAAAAGTGAAAACTCTTTCGCATCAAATCATTCCTTAGCGATATTTCTGACATCAATCACAGAATACAGGGCAGCATCAGGATTGGAAACAATCACTCCCGGGAGCAATGCCTTCAGCGTCGTGGATAAATGCGTCAATAATGATCAGTAATATTCTTTTTGTTTTTTATACCATACATGCAAATCATCAAAACTCTCATGCGCCAATGCTCAGAAAATATACTGACCGATCACGCTCGAACATAACGAGGTGGTATTTTCTGCCACGGATTGTTCTCGAAATTCTTTATTGTCCGTGACCATCGCTCAGATTCTCAATCCACAAGCGTTCCAAACTTTCGATGCGGTTTCGATGCTAATCCTTCTTCATTCAATCCCAGGGACTTCCTTGTCTGTAATTCACCAGATGCTAACTGCTTTACTCTCGCCGTAATATAATTCCCTATACGCTTCATCACTAATCATCCACAGATCATACTGGACGCAAATCTGTGCTATCATCAGCATATCTTCGTGCGTATACAATTGTCCGGTAGGATTATCATACGGGATCACAACCATCGCTGAAGGAGCATTCACTTCGATTACTTTCTGGATATCTTCTTTCTTTGGTAAACTAAATGTTCCATCATCTTGAAGCGTTCTTTGGAGGGAAATAGTTTTTCTTCCTGTCCTACTCGCAAAGGCAAGATAATTTGTATATGCGGGATCGATGAGCATCAGTGGCGCATCATTAACATCGCTTACTCACAAAAGTAATAATTCCATCGCCTGACTTCATCCATCAGTGACCTGGCAAAATAATTTGGAAGTATCAAATCCACTCGAAGCGATGATATGCAAAAATGCCTCCTGCGTTTCTGGCAATCCGACAGTCTGAGAATATTGGACGATCCCATCTGTAAATGGACTCTTAGCATCTTGGAGATGAAACATTCTTTCCTGCATTTTGGGATGCATGGGGAGCGAGACATTTCCTACCGAGACATTGATAGCTTGGACACCATCGGTTCTTTTGGCAAATTCCATCTGTGCCATACGGATAGAGGAGGGTTGTTTAGTTGCGAAATACTTAGAGAGTTTTGGCATAACCACAATTTACAATTTAAAATTTGTCTTTGCATAAGTATATTTCCCTGATCATATTTCAATTGAATTTACAGTCAAGTTTAGTACAATTAGGGGGTGCAATGGTGCAAAGGTAAAAAAGGTGCAAAGAATAATGTTGAAAATAATTTATTTGAATATATTCAATTCATGGAAGAGCAAAAATATAAAAACTCGTTTGAGAATTTGTTTATTCGGCAGGAAAGCAATAATTTGTTTTTAGAAGCATATGCTATTTTTTCTGAAAAGACATTTAAGGATTATTTTTTCAAAGATCAAATTCTGAGAGCTATACTTTCCATCTCAAATAATATAGCCGAATGATATGAAAGAGAAACCGACAAAGAATTCGTTAGATTTTTATATATAGCCAGATGATCTTGCGGAGAATCTAGGAATATGATAATCTTAGCAGAAAAACTCAATTTAGTAGATAAAGAAAGAATAATAAAACGAAAAGATGGACTAGTAAAAATATCATCATGAATCAAAAGGCTCATTTCTGTAAGAATGAAAAAAATCAAATAAGATTGCCTCCACATTCCAATCTTTGCACCTTTGCTCCTTTATTATCACCTTTGCACCCCAATTCCAATGAGTTTTTAATCTTTCAGTTCAATTTCAATGAAATTATTCGTCTATAATACTCTTACTCGCAAAAAAGAAGAATTTATTCCTCTCATGGATGATCATAATTATAAAGGTCCCAAAAAAGATTTTGTCGGACTGTATTCATGTGGACCTACGGTATATCGGACTCCTACCATTGGCAATTATAGAGCGACATTCACGGCTGATTTGATTAGAAATACTTTGAAACTACTTGGCTACAAAACAAAATCAGTGATGAATATTACTGATGTAGGACATTTGGTTTCCGACGCTGACGAAGGAGAGGATAAATTGGAAAAATGATCCAAGCGCGAATGAATCTCTGCATGGGAGGTGGCGAAAAAATACGAGACAATATTTGTGGATGGCATGAAAACATTAAACATCGATCTATTTGACGAGATGCCAAGAGCAACTGACCATATCCAGGAGCAGATTAATTTAATCAAAACATTGGAAGAAAAGTGATATACCTACCCAGTTCCATGAGATGGTATCTATATGGATACAAGCACAGTTGAAAACTACGGAGAATTGATGTGACCAAATTACAAAAAGCGTCTGGCTGATTTAAATGCAGGCGAAAGAGTAGAAATGTGATGAAAAAAACATCCCACAGATTTCGCTTTACGAAAATTTTCACCAGAAAATGAAAAGAGACAGATGGAGCGAGAATCTCCATGGGGAAAATGATTTCCAGGTTGGCATATAGAATGTAGCGCGATGTCTAGTAAATATCTCGGACAGCAATTTGATATTCATCACGGAGGAGCGGATCATATCACTATCCATCATCCCAATGAAATAGCACAATCTGAATGTGCTTTCGGCGTTCATCCTCGAGTCAAGTATTGGCTCCACAATGAATTTATCCAAGTGGATGGTGGCAAAATAAGCAAGTCTCTATGAAATGCATATACCCTAGACGATATCAAAGCTAAATGATTTTCTCCTCTAGACCTCAGATATTTCTACTTCATGGCTCAATATGGCAACTTCCAAAATTTTACTTGGGAGATTTTGGAGCAAGCAAAAAATGGAAGACAAGCATTAATCAAAAAACTTCAATGAAAAAAAATGGTAAAAGATAAAAAGGAATTTGAAAATGATCCGATATTTCAAGAAGCGATAGAGGCAATTTGCGACGACCTCAACACGCCAAAATTATTATCAGCAGTACAAAATGGTTTAAATGCCTGATGAGAAAATATCTATGCTATCATTACTTGGCTTGATACTTATTTTCTCAAAGTATGACTTTTTACAGAACAGGAAAAGATAGAAATCCCCGCAGAAATTACAGCTTTAGCAGATCAAAGACTTCAAGCCAAACAATCCAAAGATTTCAAAAAATCCGATGAACTAAGAGATCAGATTCAAAACTTATGACGAGAAATCAAAGATACCAAGGACGGGTATGAAATCACAAAAATGTAAACCATATTTCAAGGCAATCAAATATTTCAGCACTTGTCCGCCTATGGAGGATTTTACCACTTCAGCAGTACATCATGAAAATCCTGAACACAATTCACGAAGATTATCATGTTCATAGTCTAAATTATTCCGATGGGATGAATACGATTGATGAAATCGTGCAATATGCAGGCAAGATTTGAATGAAAAAGATTGTAATTTCTGACCATTCTCAGGCTGTGATAGATGCAGATAAATGTGGTATTGGATGCCGAAGATGAATGACCAAGAGACGATCGAATATTCACAATGATGTAGAAGTGATATTCGGCGTAGAAGGGGATTTGCTCAATAAAGAAGGGGACTGTTGTTTTGCTATTCAAGGAAAAGAATCAGATTTTAGCATTTTATCCTGTCATCCAGAATGCTATGAATGAGATCTCAAAAATATTACTCAGGCCTATATCAACGCGATTCATAGGTATCATGATAAGATAAAATTCATTGGTCATATTTGCCTAAAAACTTCTTCTCAATATTTAGATATAGAAGCCGTAGCTAAAGTCCTCAATCAATACCAGATTCCTATAGAGATAGACTGTGGTTATATAGTAAGAGGACACACAGACTTAGAAAAATTAAAGAAAATATTGCCTCTCATAGAAGCTGGGGTATACATAAATAGTGATGCACATGTATTAAACGAGCTAAATTCGAGGCAAGCAGGTTTTGACTTTCTCAAAGAGCAAGGATTTATATCTTCATAGCACTAATATGACAAAGATTGATTCAAAGATTAAACATCTTATAGAAAACAATCCAATCGCTTTTGCAACGACCGACAAAAAGGGGAACCCAAATGTAATAGGTGTGGCCTTTGTAAAAGCCGTTTCAGCTAATCAAATAGTGGTTACTGATAATTTTATGAAACAAACCAAAGAGAATCTGGAGAAAAATAACAATGTATGTCTTG
Source organism: uncultured Candidatus Peribacteria bacterium (assembly GCA_964448265.1). Classification (GTDB taxonomy): domain Bacteria; phylum Patescibacteriota; class Gracilibacteria; order Absconditabacterales; family Absconditicoccaceae; genus CAJBLF01. The sequence goes on from CAYUVZ010000053.1 coordinate 4,459, forward strand.
CTGTTCGAGATAAAAAACGAAATGGATACAAATTGATCGGTAAGGCTAAATATCTCACCACAGGGAAGTGGAAACTTTTTGTTGAAAAAATGAAAGAGAATAAATGACTATCCGCCAAGGGAGCTATACTTATTACAATTTCACAATTGGTAAAATTAGGATAAATAAACTTTTTAATCTTTATATCTATTTATGATCTTAGAAATCATTTTTACCTTAGCCAGTATTGCGACATTACTCGCATATCACTTCTGATATATTGGAGATGCTAGAGAACTTTCAAATATGACCGCTAATATAGGGATGACACTTTTGTGGATAGTTCTCTTTATCAAACCGTTACTCATCCTCAGTGGAAAATACGCGACGATGAAAAGCACAAAAAAAGCTGAACGAATAAGTTTCATCAAAACATTTTCTTCACAACCAATCCATCGATGTAAAAATCTGATAATAAATGTAGTGCGGACAATCTCTGCTTTGGGAATGAAATACAGAAGGACGCTTGGGATTCTCACCTTCCTTTTCATTTTCACCCACGGAGGTATCTCTATCATCCAACGACTCCAAAAAGGATATAGTATCTCAAACCAGCTTCAAAGTTTTTGGATTCTCGCCTGATATATAGGAGTATTTTGCCTCCTTGTCGGCTACCTCACATCCAATAATCGCTCAATCAGATTTTTCAAGAAATATCGGAAACGGATCCAAAGAATCGCATACCTCGCATTAGTTGCTGGAGTATTTCATCTGATATCCCTCAACCCATGAGAATATTTCTGACAGGGGATAGTGCTCATAATTTATGCTATCTTCAAACTCTGGGAACGAAATATATTTTCCAAACACCAATAAAATCTACCTTTCAAAGGGATTGATATTTTTTTCCAAATAGATAAAACCCATTCCATAAACAAAAAAATCAAACAGAAATGAAAAAATTATTTTTTTTAATTCTTATAGCATTCGCAATTACCTGCTATTGCTGCACAAAACAGCAACAGTCAAATGTTTTCGATTTGGTTCTAAATTCTAACGCACCGGACCTTAACGCTGTCGCCCAACACAAGGCTGATAGTGCTAGAATCGATGCTTTCTTGCAGATCCAAATGCAAGAATTGCAACGCAACATTGATCCTATTCTGAAACCTTCCAAAAAGAGGGAAATTAGAAAGGCCCTAAATCAATGGGCAAACAATTACATGTTGAAAAACAAGGACACATCTAAGGATGTATCTGGTGTCAAATTTCTTCATGAATATCAAGCCAAAGAAGTAGAGCTGAGAGAAAAATCTCTTGGAAAGGATCTGTCGAAAATATCTATTTGGCAGAAACAATTACAAGAAAAAAGAATCGAGTACTCTCAATTCAAAAGTGGGTTCTTCAAGGACCCCAAAACATTTATAAAAAAATATTTCCCTCTAATGAAGAAAGCGAATTAGCTTTCAGAAAAAGGGAAACAGCATTAACCTTGTGATTCGTATAAGAATTCAAGGTTTTTTTTATTTGTACTTTATTTTCAAATACAGGATAGAAAGTGCTAACACCAATCCAGCGCTATTCATACAGGCAACTGGCCCATTGTGAATAATGATAGCATAGCTGATCCAAAGAATCAATCCGATACTATACAAAATATATCTTCGCAACGAAATATCCTTCGTGGATTTAGTCCTTCGACTTTTGACAGTCTGTGGAATGAGTGAGGCAACTACCAAAATTCCTCCTACATATCCCAATACATCAACATACGTCATACTATATAATAAATCTAAAGACTATTCTTCACGCTTAGCATAGATAATCACGGGGTTTAAATTAACTGAGAAGGTCTCCATATCAAAGACATTTTTGAAATCATTATTCATCGTACTTGTAGAAGAATCTATCCTGCTGAGTTCTTCATTTCTAAATATCCCCTGTATTTTCTTAAATCCATTTACGAGAATCGGAGCAGACAATAATGCTAGATTTTTCACAATATACAATAGAAACTGGAGGTCTGCTATGGCTTCTCCTTTTGTCGCCTCATCTTTGTATTTTTTCCATGGCTCAGCTGTGGTGATGTATTCATTTGCTCTCTGGACGAGTTGGTACCGATCATCAAGGTATCATTTGATGTCAGCTTTGTTGAGATATTGCATTTCCAATTTTGATTCATCCAGTCCATCTTCGAAATATTGGACTAATTCACTTCCATTATTTTCTTTGAAGACTTCCCACTTTTGCTTATTAAATTTTCCGCTTGTAATCTCATATTTCTTGCACAAACTCGTAACTCTGTTGACTAAATTTCCTCGTCAACCAATCAACATACTCTCATATAAATTCGCCAATCTTTCTACTGAAAAATCACCATCAGCGCCGATAGGCACATCATACAGGAGATTGAAAATCAGTGCATCTCTATCATAATTTTGTACCACTTCCACAGGATCGATGACATTCCCCAGCGATTTACTCATCTTTTGCCCATCGACGGTGAAGAAACCAGTAACAAATTCCGTATTTGGCAATCTGTAGTCTACACTCATCAGCATCGCTGGCCAAAAAATCGAATGGAACCTCGCGATATCTTTTCCCAGGATATGAACGATCTGTGTATCAGCATCTCGAAATCCTGCATCTCTGGAGATAGTCACATAATTGAAC
>CAYUVZ010000054.1:0-7069 GCA_964448265.1 uncultured Candidatus Peribacteria bacterium
AACAAACCCACCCCAACCCCCTCCCTTGTCAGGGCGGGGCGGTCTGATAAGTCTTTAGAAAGAGGAGGACAACAGTTTAATGCCACACATGCTGCAGCGGCGGAGAGTACAAATCTGTGAATTCTTTCTACTGCTTCGTTGCCTATGGTAGATGAAGCGACCATCCAAGATGTGAAGAATTTGGATGATTTGTATCAGAAGACAAAAAATGTAGAGCTGCTACAACCTTTGATAGAAAAATATCTCCAATATTATCAGTTCGATAAAGCTAATGACTACCTGACGATTCTTTCCAATAAACAAGGATGAAATTTACAGATTGGTATGGATGCTCATTTAGTCATTTATGCGTTGTTGCATAGTTCCAACGTAAAAATCGATGATCCCGCAAGTATTACTCCAGTATTTGATTTAGTCGACGCATATAGAACTCAGTGACTACTTACTTTGGACGATGGATATTTTTACAAAGGATTGCAATTGATCCGAAATGGAGACTATTCTGGAGCTTTGAATATCTTGAAACAAATCAAAACTGATCATTATCAGTCGTTCGTCTCCTGATATGTGAATGCATTGACGACATTTGCGAAAGCTCCTTATACGCCTGCATATTATCAGGATGGATTAGTCAGCTTGGCAATGCTCAAAAATGGGTATTTCACTTTTGCGAAGAAATTAGCTCTCAAGGCTGTCCTTACAAATAATGAATATGTCCTTCCTTATCAGATCCTCGCGTATGCAAATTTTCTCACTCATAATCGGGATTCAGCGATTCAGTATTTCCTCAAGCTCGCTGATTTCGATACCGTGAATGTTTCATTGTACAAATTCCTCATCTGAGCGTCGTATTATCGATATGGAGACTATGAACAATCTGTCGTATATCTTTCTCAGGTCGAGGAGGTAGCCTTGCAGACGGATGTGTATAGATATTTACTCTTAGATTATTTACACTCTGATGACAGCTCCAATGTCATTCGTATTCGACAAAACATTTTGGGACAAAACGATATCAGTGCATCAGATTTTTATACGTATTTCGATTCCGTATTATATATGCCGTTCCGCACTGGGAAGCCACTTCAATATTATTTCACTAATCCTCAGTTAGCTACTTTGTATGTAAATAAATGTTCTACGCTCTTTTCTGGCTGAGATCAATCCGTGTGTAATTATGGTAAAGTCGGATTGCAATTAGCCCAACAAAATTTATCTTGAGTACATCAATAAAATTTCCTTTTAGCTTCCGTGACCGTATATGAAAATATACAAATGATGAAGTTGTGTCATTCTTGTTTTGTGTTGCATTTTTTCCTATTCTCGGGCTGCGGAGAGTTCTACGACAACAGCCACAAATTCTTGCACAGGAACTACGATTTGCGGAAGTATAGATCCTGTACTTTCTTCGATGTTGAGTTTCGTTAGAGAAGTGACTAATTCCATGAAAACGATTTGAACTGAGTGAGATTATCTTGGAAAATATGTAAATCCCAACTGGTTTGTGAATGGGAAATTTACACCACCGGATCAAAGTAGATTAGATAAATTAGACAGAAATATCCAGCAAAAGGCATCATTTGTCGTTGCAGATTCAGCTATCATAGCTGATGTGTCTGATTGGTGAGGTGCAAAAGATATTGCCTGATGATCCGCTTTACTTTTCAAAAATATTTTTGGCAAGGACAAAATTTTTTCCAGAGATATGAAAGCTGTCCAACAGATGGAAGAGATACTGACGACCAAGAGATATGAATTAGGCATGGGAGGTGGACGAAACGATATTATTGAGCCTTCTAATGTCCGTGCAATCAATGCTATCATTACTTCTTACATACAAAAAGGTCTTTTGGTCGATGGTTCCAAGGTAGAGGACGGAGCTAAATATACGACGGTTACTTTGACCTTGATGAAAATTATTTCTGCGTCCAAAAGTTTTCTTGCGTTCAACAGCACGGATCAGTTTTCTAAATTGATAGGTACTGCCTGAGATAATGGCATGCTTCTGGTTTTCAACACGGATCAGATCAAAACTATGGATGCTCATTACGAATGCGCGAGAGGACTTACAAATGCATGTGATAGTTCATTGAAGGATTTTGCAGAGAATATCAAAAGTTTGTGAACAGATGCCAAGGATTCTCGAGCGCACGCTAAAAAGAAATTTACTACCGCTACTGCTAAGTTAAAGTCTGTATTTTCAAAAAAGAATTTCAGCGAATATACAAAAAAAGAAGAATCTCAGCTGAGATCTCTGTATGGCACGCAGAAGCTGACTCCCTGATTACTCTATGGCAATCCTATGTATGGCAAGTTTGATGATGGAGGAGTCGCGAGTGGGATAACTACTTTGCCTACGAGGACTCGAACTTTTGCCAAAAATATTTGGAATCTCGCGAGTGAAATCAAAACTGCAAAAAATACTCAAGGGAATGCGACAAGTACAACCCAGACGACAGTTATCACTTCTGATGACAGTAAACAACAGCAATTTGAAAGTGTAATCCGCAGTTATATAGACGATGTCTTTGCTAGTCAACAAACAGATATTACTTTAGCGTCATTCTCTGAAGTGAAGGATGTGACGCCGGCTTTTGATATGTTGGGGAAAATAATTGGAGATATCAAACTGAATGTATTGTGAGGCAAAGATAAAGCATGAAGTCTGATTAAAAATTTATGAGAGGCGTGTGATTTGCAATGTGGCGTATGAGGAAAATGTTGGTACTAAAATGAATGAATAATTAACAATTAACAATGATGGAGTCTTTTATAATTTAGAAACAATGTCACTCTGACCCCGACGAATTTCGGGGGAAGAGTATAACTGAATAGTAGTAATTGAGTTATATCCTTCGCTGAAACGCTCAGGATGACATATCCTAACTTAGGATGACAAAAAATTTATTCGTTATTTGTATGTATGCTGAAGTGAAGAAAAGTGCGGTTATGATTGGGAATACTCCTGGTGATGAGTGGCATTTTTTCTGGTTTTGGCGTATGGGCGCAGAGTTCACTAGCTACTTCAAATACTTCTTTGTCGTCAATTTCTGCGGCTTTGTTTGATGGAAATAGTAAGGTGACTGATCTGAAAAGTCTGATGCAAAATTATTGTTCAGTAGTATTGAATTCATCAAAGTTCACCCAAAATAATTTCGTCTATGATGCAAAGCAGTCGTCTTTCGTCTCTTTGTTATGCAAAAATATTAATGCTTCACTGTCATTTCAATTTGCCAGTGATGACAAAGATTATTTCAAACTCACCAGTTTCAAACAGCTAGGTTTGCAGGATTATCGAGGGCCAATAGATATGTGTATGCCCAACGCTCTTTCCAATGATTGTACTATCGCCAAAATTATTCCTCAATTGTACAACGATATCATCAATGATTACGTAAATATGAAGCAGCCTAATCTCTACTGATTAAGCGCAAATGATACTGATGAAACACTTATGGAAAATCAGATAGATCTCTGGTCTGCGTCTTATTTTAATAATGTAAAAATCTGCAAAGATAAAGGCCGTGGGTATACTGATGCTTGTAAGACTGTGAAATCGTATATCAAAAGTTTACATGCTACGATGGCAAATGTAACTATTTTCAAACCAGAGGTGATTCTCCTTCAAGATCAATCGGTCTGTGCTATGGGTGATGACAAGTACAATATCCTTGCCTGCGGGCTTTTTAGTCCTGCATGAGCATCGCTCATCTCATTTGAAAACTTGGTCTACAATGAATTGTTTTACTATCGTTTGTTTATGGGATATTATCTGGTCATGGTCCAGCAGCACCCCGATTTTCTATGAAATAATAATTTAGATACGGTGACCAAGGATTTTACTACGCAGTATGATCAGTCCAAGAGTGCGCTGACGCTGACATTGAGAATGATGCGTGATATCTACATGACCTTCCCTCTGCATATCTGATTTGTCATGTATCAGCAGGATTTAAACTGATTTGGAACATTGCTTGCTCATATATGACCTCCGATTTATACTTTGTATGATAAACTGAGAAATGTACAAAAACCTTAGAAACATTTTCATATGTTCATTTTTTATAGCTACGATATCGCTTATCGGAAGTAATGTTTTTGCATTAACTTTTTCCCAAGCAATGTCGCAGTCCAATGCTACTACTACCAAGATTTCTGATCTTTTTCAAGGGAAAGCGGGCGTCTCCAATTTGTACAACAAATCTTTGAAATTAGTCCAAAGCAATGTTATCGGAGCAACTCAAAGTTCTCTAGATCAGCTCAAGATTTATTATCAAAGTTGTTCCATCAGCACTCAGGATTTGTTAAATATCTTGTACGTGTCGGACAGTGCGTTTGCACAAAGTTTCAAACAGATTATTTCTCATCAAAAAATTAATGCTAGCGTCAATGCACCTACGCAGGCCGAGATAGACAAAAGTTACGGAATCTTTTTCGCGTGTAAAAAAATAAGTTCTCCGTCCACAGATGATTATCTCCAGCTTAATAAAGAAATTAGTACATTATACGCTGATCGATATACCAACAAGCTCATGCTTTCTAGTATGACTCAAACGAATTTTGGTGAAGATTTTTTCCGAAATGGGACATTGGAAGATAGCCCTTTCGACCTACTGTATGATATCCAACAAGTTGGCAATGTGATGTTTGAGTGATTCAAAGAAATGCCTGCAGTTTTGTTTTACCAGCTTCCTCAAGTAGGCTGATCTTCAGCTACAAATATTTCTCCCTTTGGAATGATTGGCAATCCACTTTTGTTAGCGACGACCTTGAATATTTCAGCCTTATCCTGACAGACGGCGATAGATAAAAAACTTTTGGCTACGACGCTGGGGAGTGATGTCGATTGATTAGACGAAGATACGACGAGATTTGTAGAAACAGCAAATTCTTCTGCAGGGGCTTCGAGTTCATCGCTTGGAAATATGTGTATAGTCCCTTCAAATCAAGATACGGGAACTACTGAAACTAAAACGATGACAAATGCTGCATATATTTCGTGAATCGAAAGTTTCATCAAGGATGCGAATAGTAACGATGTGGTGGATGCTCATTTATTAGAAGTTTTTACTGCTGAAAATCCAGCTCCTGCAGTCGCCGATACTCCTCAAGGGAATAGTGACGCACAGGCTGCCTATGCTTCGGCGATAGCCAATACCTATGCTGAGAAAGCTTTTGGAAGTTCAGTGGCAGGGTGTGAGTGATTGGACATCGACAAGGGTTTGCAGTGTGAATTAGCGAAGACAAAGTCATGTGTCCAGAAATGTAATGATCTCACTTCTTTGACTGATAAGGCAATTTGTATCTCTGATTGTACCTGTTTTCTTGTCTCCTGACCTCAGTGAGCTGGATGGGAAAAAGTAGAGGATATGTACAAGATCAAATTTTGTAAGGTCCCTGTGCAGAAGACAACTGTCGACAAGAGAAAAACTGTCAGCACGATTGAAGCTATTTTTCAGGCGATTGAAGGCACTTTGCAAGGGCTCAAAGATAGTGGACAGACGGTCAAGAAATATAAGCCAAAAGAATATTATGATAGCACGGTCAAAATGAATTTAGCTGACAATATGGCATTCAAAATCATCCTTCAGCTCAAAGCATTATGGCCACAGAAAAGCGTGGACACTTTGGTTAAAGAACAAAAAAAAGAAGATAGTAATTTCTCCTTAGCATATCTGTGAATGAATATAGATGCTCCCGATGCAGATGATCCAAATAGATATCTCGTCATCTCTTCTGTGCAAGACAATACCGAGGATCTTTCCTCATTACAAAGTGAAAATGAACAATTAGTCCAATCAAAAACTGATAGTCAGCTTCTGACAAACGCTATGATAGCCAATGTAAATAAAATGTATGCTAGTCAAAAAAATGTCTTGATGATGCAGGAAATAATTACTTTCTTGGCTGATAATCAAATGTTTCGATGAGCGCTTCGTCAGGATCTGTGGGATATGAACATCGCCGCTGCTGATTTGAAGGCGAAGATAGAGGAGAGTAAATAAGATACGAATTTCTTGCAATTTCTTGGATTATCATTATAATATAATCACTTTTGATTATATAACGATGACAAATGACTAATTTAGGTATTCTCATTAGTTCCAATAAAACAGTCTTTACAACTCAAGAAGCTAAACTTTTGCTTGGTATGGACAATATGTTTTCTTTGAGAAATTTTTTGCATAGACAGAAAAAATCAGGTTTGATGGGTAATCCTTATCGTGGTATTTGGACATTGCCAAATTATGATATCTTTGAATTAGCATCCAAATTAAGAAAAAATTCGTATATAAGTTTACAGACAGTGCTTTCCAGAGAGGGGATAATTTTTCAGGAGTATGGGAATATGATTACATTAGTTTCTGATAATACACTTACTAAAAAAATTGGTACACAAAAATTTTCCTATCATAAAATTAGAAATAATATCTTAGTCAATCCGTTGGGAATCATTTCAACCGAAAAATATGATATTGCCTCTCCAGAAAGAGCAATCTGTGATTATATTTATCTCTACAAACAGACTAGTTTTGACGCGCCAGAGCATCTCAATATTTCGCTTTTGGAAAAGCTTCAGACGATATATCCTCAATCTACAGTTTTAAATATTAAAAAGCTTATCACTCATGTTGGACACACCAAAACATAAGGAGACTATGTATGGTATAGTCGTAGATATCTTCACGAGTCGTATAGCAAATAAACTTGCTTTCAAGGGGGGCACTTTGGCATTTTTCCATTATGGATTAGATAGGTTTTCTACAGATATTGATATCGATATTTTAGATGGAAAAATTACTGATGACATCAAGCGTGCCTTGGAAGATATTCTATATAAATATGGTAAAGTGAAAAAAGATTATGAGAGTCAGATTGGTATGCGTTATAAACTCAGTTATGGAGAAAAGGATTTAAATGTGAAAATTGAGCTCAATACGAGGATATGGTTACATAACAAATATGAAATTATTAATTTTCGTGGAATCAGTATTAGGTCCATGGAAAAAAGTACTATATTCGCAAATAAGCTTTTTGCTTTTATAAATAGGCCTGATATGGCAATGAG
>CAYUVZ010000055.1:0-7032 GCA_964448265.1 uncultured Candidatus Peribacteria bacterium
ATGTGGTGCATGATTCCATTGATTAACTTGGATGAGCCTTCATCGGAATATCTTTTGGAAAGTTCGATAAGTTCGTTGATGAGGACTTCTTTGGGCGTAGCCAATGCTTTTCGTTCGATAAATCACAGAAGAAACAATGCTTGATCGATGATATCCATCTGATCGTATTGGAACGACACCGCGTAGGTATTTACCAGTTTATCAATTCATTGTGTATACTTATGCACTTGTTTAGCCATAGTTGCGATGTAATCGAAATCGATATCCTCAGCTTTCCATTCGTCGAAAAAAGTATCAATCAAAGACTGAAAATCTTCTACGGTAAAATCCTTGATGTACGCTTTGATTTCCTGTGTAAATTTTTCCTTGGCTTCCAAGTACTGAGAGTTATCTGTCTGAAATATATAGTCAATAAATAATGATTCTACAATAGCAGAATCCATTTTTAATAGATTAACAAAAAAACAATGCTGATAGAGGTAAGACAATACCACTTTTCTCGCATTGATTCTGGCTTTGATATTCATGCATTGATGAAAGGAACTAAAGATCGGCTTCGAAGAAGATGTGGAGATTATTTGGAGACATGGTGATGTCATTGCGAACCCGACTTCTCGGGTGAAGCAATCTTAATAATTCGCCATATATTCATTGCTTGAGATTGCTTCGTACCTCGCAATGACTGAAAAAATTACGCACTTATTACTTTCTCTTTAGATTTTTTCCCTTTGATCGTCAAAATCTGTTTGCCTTTGTAGTATCAGCAAACGGGGCAGACTCTATGTGATAATTTGGGAGCTCAGCAGTTTTTGCATTTTCCAATCTGATAGGTATCGACCATTCTTTTCATATTGAGCCCTTCTCGGGTAGAATGTCTTTTGCGTCATTTGGATTGTGAGATTTTTTTCTTTGGACCGATAGTCATGGGTATAATGAATGATTAAAAGATTATAATATAGAAGTTTTTCATATTTTGTCATCCTGAACGAAGTGAAGGATATAACTTAATCACTAATATCAGTTATACTCTTCGTCCGAGAAGTCCGACTCAGAGTGACATAGTATTTTTAATCCTTCTTAACATCAACCATAGTTTTTAGATATTTTCTGCGGTCAAATCTTTCTACTTTTTTCTTTTTGAAAACAACGGTACCATCTACTTTTGCGTGGATAGTAAAATCAGCACCCGTATAGGTATTTTTACCGTTTTCAAATTTGCTACCTTTTTGTCTGATGATGATGTTTCCAGCTTTTGCTTTTTGTCAACCGAAAAGTTTCACTCAGCGGTATTTGGGATTCGAGTCTCTAAGGTTTTCTGATGATCAACCTGCTTTTTTGTGTGCCATGCTTAATAAGTGTTAAGTTTTAAATGTTAACTTTTGAGTAATTTGAGTAATTTGAGTAATTTGAGTAATTAATAGTGAGAAGTTTGTATAAGGATTTGTCTTTGGATTTCAAGGCTTAATAGTCATTTATCTTACCTGTTCCTCTATACCATGATCTTTTCTGTAAATTTCTCCCACAGGAAGCAATCTACCGATGATCACATTAGACTTCAAGTCAGAAAGCTTGTCGATAGCTCCCTTGAGTGAAGATCCGACCATAACTCTGATAGTTTCCTGGAATGATGCAGCTGAAAGCCATGAATCTGTTTCTTTAGCGATATTTGTCAATCCAAGAGCTAATCTTCTTGCTTTGGCGGCTTTTTTGCCGTCAGCCTCTAATTCTTTATTTACTTTGATGAATTCTTCATATTTGATGTAAGTACCTGGGATAAAGCTACTATCTCCAGAATCTTCGATAAATACCTTGGAGAAAAGCTGTTTCACAACTACTTCGATATGCTTGTCATTTAAATCTTGTCCTTGTGATCCATACACTTTCTTGATCTCTCTGATAATATATTTCTGTGCTTCTAGGTCACCTACGATTTCTTTGTACTCTCTGATGTCCAAAGCACCATTTGTTAATATTTCTCCCTTGAAGACTTCTGTATTGTCTCTCTTGAGTAGGCTCAATCCTAGGAGGGATCTTACATATTCTTCTTGGACTCCTACGATGATATGATCTTTTTGGATTTCAAGAATCTTGCCTTCTTCTTTGACTTTCAATTTACTCTTGCCTTTGGCTGCAAAAACTCCTCATTTTTTCACTTCCTCGCCCTTTTTGACGCTGGCAGTATATCCTGGTTTGATCATATATGTTTTTTTCTGATATTCGGAAACTACTCTGACAAAGCTTGTCTTATTCGCTTCATAAGAATTTACTTTACCATCAAACGGAGCAATAATCGCTGGCATTTTTGGTTCTCTCACTTCAAAAAGTTGTTTGACCCTATCAATACCTTGCGTCATATCTCCTCCTTTGCTTGCGACTCCTCATTCGTGGAAGGTATCCAATGTCAACTGTGTAGATGGCTCTCAGATAGATTGTGCGGCGATAATACCTACGGGGACTCCTATCTCTACCATTCTTCTGGTAGAAAGATCTGTACCATAACACCTCTGACAAATACCAGAAATACTATGACAAATCAACGGTGTCCTGACCTTGATGTCCTGAAACTCTATACGTTGGATGATTTCCATATTTTCTTTGTTGAGCAAATCTCCTTTGCTGAGGATGACATTTTTCTTGTCCATAATATCTTCGGCTAATACTCTGCCTGCAATGAGATTAAAGAAATTTTCTCCTCTCATTTCACATTCTGCTTTGGAGTAAGTCACATATCTTTCACTACCACAATCTGTCTCTCTAATAATGACTTCTTGGGAAGCATCACAAAGTTTTCTGGTCAGATATCATGATTCAGCAGTTCTCAACGCCGTATCTGCTTTCCCTTTTCTTCCTGCATGCGCAGAGATAAAGTATTCAATAGGTCTCAATCACTCTACATAAGAATTTTTGATCGGCAATTCGATGACTTCTCCTCTTGGATTAACTACCAATCCTTTCATACCTGCAATCTGCGTCATATGGACCTGAGATCATCTCGCTCATGAATCCACCATCGTATACAAATCTTGACCAGGTCATGTAATTCCTCTCAAGCTCTCCTCTATCTTCTTTTTGACATCCGTCCAAATCTTGACGATAAATCTGTGTTTCTCTTCTTCTGAGAAGAATCCTTTGAAGAAATATTTGTAAACTTCGTTGGCTTTCAAATCCCCTATTCTCAATTCCTCTTCTTTTTCTTTTGGCACTTTCATATCTAGGATATTGATAGATGTGGATCCTATAGTGGAATATTTAAATCAGAAATCCTTGATAGCATCGGCAGTATACACGGTCGTCTGCATATCGTATTCATCAAAAATCCTACTTAATAATTTTTTCAGATCTTTGGATTTGACTTTGGTATTTATAAACCTGATTCTCTCGGGCAAGATAGAATTGAGAAGTACTCTCCCCACCATCGTAGTAATCGCTTCTTCATTGTAATTCAGGATTATTTTATCTTTTAGTGTAATCTCGGCATTGTAATATGCATTTAAAACTGCATCGATAGAAGGGAATATCCCTACGACAGGATTTTTCTCTTTTCGGAGTTCTTCAGTGTTGTTAGCTGGATATCTCAGATCATAAAAATCTGTAAGATAGTAGATACCAAGCACCATATCCTGAGCATGTGCAATTGTCGGTTCTCCTGATCCTGGTTTCAAAATATTTTTGTCTGCGGCGATTAATTCTCTGGCTTCTTTTTGTGCTTCATCAGAAATCGGCAAATGGACTGCCATCTGATCCCCATCGAAATCGGCGTTGAATGAAGGACACACCAAAGGATGAATTCTGATTGTCTTTCCTGGCATGAGAATGATCTTGAACGCTTCGATAGAAAGTCTATGCAATGTAGGCGCACGATTGAGTAATACATATTTGTCTTTGATCACTTCTTCGAGAAATTTCAATGCTAAGGGAGATTCTTCTTTGATGAGTTTCTCAGCTTGCTTGGGAGTATATACGATTTTCTTTTCGATGAGTTTTCCGATAATAAATGGAGTGAACATTTTGACTGCGATATAGATCGGCAATCCACATTCGTCCAATCTCAATTCTGGACCAACGGTAATGATGGACCTTCCTGAGTAATCTACCCTCTTTCCAAGCAAATTCTTTCTGAAGATACCTTCTTTACCAGAAAGCATATCTGAAAGTGACTTGAATACTTTGACTCCTGCTCCAGCGCTTCCTACACCTGCCTTTTCTCAGACAAGTAAATTATTTACCGCTTCTTGTAACAATCTGATTTCATTTTTCTTGACGACATCGGGCATACCGACTTGGATCATTTTTTTTAACCTAATATTTCTCATCAGGACGCGTCTGTAAAATAGATTAACATCTGATGATGCGAATTTTCCTCACTCTAACTGAACTACTGGTCTCAAATCAGGTGGGATGACGGGTAATTTTCTGATGACCATATTTTCTGGTTTGACTCCGGATACGTGCAAGTTGATCAATAATTTAATCAGACTTGTATGTTTTCTTTTGTGTTCTTCTGATTTAGTATTTTTGAATGATTGAATAGTTTTCTTGATTTCCGCTTCTACATCGATGTGTTGGAGCATCCTTAAAATGGCCTCAGGACCTGAAAGAAATACTGCCCATTGAGAAAATTTGTTGAAGATATTTCTAAAATCATTTTCAAAGATAGTAGATCCAACTTCTAAATCAGCGATAATGGATTTTAATCTGTTGAATTCTTTGTCCAATGAATCTTTGTTGTCCTGATATAATTTTTCCAATTCCTTGATCTTTTTGGGATTCTCTTTCTCCTTGGCTGCCTCCTCTTTGAATAATTGTTCTACTTCTTTGATCTTCACATCAAATTCCTCTTTGATTTTCTCTTTCATTTTTTTCTGAAAATCTGGATCCACTTTCTGGACCATAATATATTTTACGAAACTCAATATTTTATCGATCTCATTTGCTGATAACCCGAGCAATTGATTGACTCATCATGATGGGCTTGATTTGTACCGAGCATGAAGCACAGGGACTGCTAATTCCACATGTCCCATCCTTGATCTTCTCACTCTAGAACTGGTTACCTCTACTCCACATTTCTCACATACGATCCCCTTGTATCTGACTCCTTTGTATTTTCCACAGCTACATTCATAATTTTTGACAGGTCCGAAAATAGATTCGCAAAATAATCCTCCTTGTTTTGGTTTTCCCGTTCTATAATTGACGGTATCAGGATTATCTACTACTCCATGTGACCATTTTTCAATATCTTCCATGGAAGCTAATTTTACAATCAGTCCTTCAAATCTGGATTTATTCATTAATGAGAGGGATAATGGAATAAAGAGATTAACGAATTAATGTAGAAATTGGTGCAATGGTGCAAGGGTATAAAAGGTAGGAAAGGATCCTTTGCTCCTTTATAACCCTTCTAAACTTTGCACCCCACTTTATTATTCTAGATCACCGAAGTCTTCCATTTCTTGGATGACATTGTCTATGATCTCATCTTTTTCTTGGACAATAGTTTCTCCACCATCTTCAGCGACTGCTTCTCCATCTTCTGTATTGATAGAGCTCTTCATCACTCCTGAAAGTCAGAGATTGATAATTTTCTTGATTCTTTCTTCTTGGATTGCCTCCAATTCTTCTACAGATAATGGTTCTACATTTTGACCAAGACCTTTGAATAAGTAGGTTACTAGGTTGAATGATTCTGGTAATCCACCAATCTTTGGTTTCTGTCCTTTGATGATAGATTCATATAATTTATTTCTTCCGATAACATCATCTGATTTTACTGTCAACATTTCTTGAAGAGTATATACTGCAGAATATGCTTCTAATGCTCGCACTTCCATCTCTCCAAATCTCTGACCTCCTTGTCTGGATTTTCCTCACAAAGGCTGTTGAGTAATCAATGAGTATGGACCTACGGATCTTGCATGGATCTTGTCTTCGACCATATGGACGAGTTTCAAGATGTGCATGTATCCTACAGTGACTTTTTGCATATATGCCTCTCCTGTAGCTCCGTTGTAGAGGGTGAATTTCAAATCATCCAATCCGCAGAATTTGGTAAATTCAGTCAAATCCTCTGATGAGAATTTGGAGAAGGTAGGCACTGCAAATTTCACTCCAAAATGATGTGCAATATATCATAATTGAGACTCAAAAAGCTGTCCCATGTTCATACGCGAAATTACTCACAATGGGTTGAGCACTACATCGATAGGTTGACCATCTTGAGTAAACGGCATATCTTCTTCCGCTACCACAATCGAGATGATACCTTTGTTTCCATGTTTACCTGCAAGTTTATCTCAGACTTCAATCTTTCTAGTACTCGCTACATAGACCTTGATCTTCTTTCTCACTCCTGCCATCAAATTGTCTCCTTTTTTTGCATCCAGGATTACTACATCGATGACTTTTCCTTCACTACTTCCTGAAGGTACATATAAAGAGGTATCTTTTACATTTTTGGATTTATCTCAGAAAATCGCTTGAATCAATTTTTCTTCTGGGGTCAATTCTCCTTCACTCTTTGGTGTGATTTTTCCGATGAGAATATCTCCTCCTTTGACGATAGATCCGATTCTGATCACTCCGTCGTCATCGAGATTTCTCAATTTGGACATAGAAACTCATGGGATATCATTGGTAGTTTCTTCAGGTCCGAGCTTGGTATCAGCAACCTCTATTTCGTATTCTTCAATTTGAATCGAAGTCAATTCGTCGTCTTTGACCAGTCTTTGTGATATCACAATCGCATCTTCATAATTGTATCATTTCCATGGCATAAACGCTACTCTGAGGTTTTTTCCCAAGGCCATTTCTCCATTGACTGAACATGGTCATTCTGCCAAGAGGTCTCCTGTTTTGACTTTCTGACCTAATGAAACTCTAGGCAACTGTGTCATACAGGTTTTACTATTTGATCTAGAAAAAGTAACTAGCATATATTCTTTGATCCCTGATTTGTATTTGATTTTGATTCTCTTTCCATCTACATATATGACTTCTCATTCACCCTCTGCTTTGAGCACGGCATGGGTC
>CAYUVZ010000056.1:0-6960 GCA_964448265.1 uncultured Candidatus Peribacteria bacterium
CTTAAATAAAGCTATTTTTTAATGTGCCCAGCACACAATTTCATCCTTTACGCCAAATATTTTAATTTTACGGCGTTGCAGGGGGTGGAGTGACTTCCTCTTCATTCTCTTCGGTATTTTGATTCATTTTGGCTCTGATGGCGAAGATGACGATGAGCAGAACAAACAGCGCAGCTACGATACCAACCACGATAAGGACTATCCTCAACCGCGAAGTTTTGGTGCCATTTTCTGTCTGGATGCCAGAAGTATCGCTGATGATTTTTACATTGTCGCTTGGACAATTTGCACTGACGATACCATAAAAGGTAACAATCTTACAAATATTTGGCATAATTACTGATGTCATATCCACGGGATCTACTTCGGTATCTTTGACCGTAGCTCCGACTGTGGCCAGATTTTTTTTGATAGTATCGATGATTTCTTGCAGGACTGTTTTTCTTTGATCTTGCTGTGATGAATTAGTCGTAGGATCTGCCGCTGAGATAGATTCAAATTCTTTGAATAATCATTCTACATCTACGGCTAAATTGCCAGGCAACAAGGAAAGAATTTCAGCTTTGGCTTTGTCGTAGTCATTACCGCCGTTGGCCGCTGCTACAGATTTGTCCGTCAGTCTGGTAAAGATATCATTGAGTAAGGTATTCTGATTTTCATTGAGCTTGAGGGTCGAACTTGTGGTATATTCTTTGAGTGCGACGACATTGGATTTGGTATCATTTTTGTCGATCAACCCATCTCTCAGCGTCGTGAGTAATGCGATGAAGTCTGACATATCTCAAGTACCTGTAATGGTTGTAGGCGTAAATGAATTGAGCAATTGATTGATTTCATTGTATACTGCCAAAGTATCAGCATCTAAATTAGCTTGGAAATCTAGGAAGTGAACTGTGAAATCTTTGGAAGTCATCATCGTGCCTCATTTGGCATAATAGATTCTTCACTGCACAGATTCATATTTGGGATCATATTTTTGGAGGTAAAGTTGGTTGCATTGGATATCTCTATCGTTCGTTTTATCTCCATCATTGTCAGCGTCCATACTGATATCTGTATCAATGAAACAGCTACCTCACTGATCGTATTTGGTGTAGAGTAAAATACTATTTTGCAAATTTTTCCCAACATAGAAATCTGTCGTGCCATCACTTGCTATCGAAACCTTTGGGATAGAAAGGATATGGAAGTCTCACATATTTGCGAGTCATGAAGAAAGACTGAGTGTCCATTTTTTGTCGGCCTGATTTGCGTATTTGTCGGTGACATTCATACTGATATAATATTTATCATAACTTGGATAGACGAAATAGAAGGCGTCTCCCGTAGTCAAAGAATATCAACCGTTGGTAGTAGCAGTTGCACATTGTTTGAGATCCAGACAAATTATTTTGTTTGCAATATCTCCTAAGCTCACATCTCTAAAGATCGCTAATTTACCAAAAGAATCTGATAACAACATCGGTTTCAATCACTTTTTAACGATTACACTACCGCCGACGCCTATGCCTTTGTAGCCTCTGTAAATGACAGCCGCTCTTGGCTTGTAGCCGAATTCGCTCGGCTGAGTATATACATGCGTCACGCGATCTGATTTGGTGGTAAGGTCTCGAACACCGTCTCCATCAAAATCATATTGGATAGTTCTTTCCTGGACAAAATCTGGTCTGCCAGAAATAATTTTGGATACGACATCAAAGGTTACTTCATCTCCTATCACCACGCTTGTCATATTTGCTCTCAGAGTCACTAATGGAATATCTGGTCTACTCACATCTGGTGGGAAGAAAACTTCTGGGCCATTTCCGATGATATCCATATTGCTTTGTGTACCGTCATCATTGTCGTAAATATCTACTCCGAAAATAAATTCACCTGGGACTCTAGGAAGCGAGAAAAATGTATAGGGAATATTCCCTGGAGTAATCTTGGGTTCCAACGGTCTTGTTGGATCATCCTTGTAATAATAATACCGTTTGAAATATGAGATGAATCAGTCGGAATCGATAGGATTAGCAGCCGTCACTTTGACGATGAGGGGATCGAAACTATCGTTGAAAATATCTTGAGCGGTATTTTCTTCGAATCCTACGCCCATTTCATTTCCATATTGAGGGAAGAAAAGAATCAGATTATCTAGCTTGGGAAGAGCGTTTACTACTTTGAATCGAACTCTGACTTTGTCGCTTTTGGATATCGTGGTATCTTCTGCTGTGAGATCAATGTAATTGCATCCTAATTCGTTGAACTTGTATTTGAATAGAGATTGGCGAAAAATTTCTCCGTTTCTAGGTTGGAAATAAAATTGCATTCAGTTTTTTTCTCATTTGGTATTTGCGGATAATGAGGGATCTAGAGTGAAATCTTTGTATCTATCGATCTTGTATGCAGGATAGAAAACCTGAGATCAACTCGTTGCCTCTCAGCAAGATTCATTTTGAGTCAGAATATTATTTGTAATATCGTTCACGGTAAATGCAGCTACGGGATAATTTTTTTCTCCGATAAATACATTTTTGGTAATCGTATTGTCCATGCCATCAGCGCCGGTTACTTTGAGCGTGACTTTGAAAACAGAGGCCTTTTTGTAGGTATGAGTAGCCTTGGCTTCCTGGATAGTTCTCGTCTCTCCATCACCGAAATCTCGAAGATAATTGATGACTGACTGATTTGATTTGATGACGAAATTGACTGGATTGCCCCATGGCGTAGCTAGAGGCACGATGAACATTTCTGGTCTCAATGTGGAAATAATCTTGATATCTTTGTTGAGTTCTGAAATTTTTCCGTAGGAATCTTTGACCGTGAGTTTTACGGTATGCGTACCGATAGCATCAAACTGCACTTTGATTTTCTGATTATTATTTTCTGTGTTGACGATGGTGGCTTTGGCAGTCTCTGGGAATGACCGTTCGTAACTGAGGGAATCATTACCATTACTGACATCAATATCTGAGCTGACTGATGCATCAAAAATAAATTCTGAAGGATTGGTCCACGAATTGCTTGGTGTCACGAGAAACTGAGGGATGGGGTCTGTGGACTCAACGAAGACTTGAAGGGTATCTATATTTGTCTGACCAAGTTCATCTTCTACGGTTAATTTCACGGTATATGCTCCTGGTTTTTTGAATTGTTCTTTGATGGATTTGCCTTGGAAGGTATCTACTTTGTTGCCATCCTGATCGAAAATTTCCCGAGTATATAATTTCAAACTCGAAACTATGGAATAGGAAGGACTGGAATCAAATGAAAATACCATGGAAGTATTTCATTTTTCAGGGAGCTGTTTGATGATCGCTACGGGATCTGAGACTAAGAGGTAATAGGTTTCTGAGATGCTATTTCCTTCATTGTCCGTAGTAGTGAGCAGAACTTTGTATTCTCCTTGTCCTGGGAGAATGAGTCTCATCGTACTTGGATTACCATCACCATCTTTGGAAAATATGAATCAGTCTTTGGATGTTACAGTCCGATTGTAGGAAAGGATTTGTCTGCCTCCCATAGGCAATGTAGCAGAGCCATCGAAGATAATCCCCTTCTGAGCTTCTTGTACGCCTACTTTCAGTTTGGTATCTTTGGTTAATTTTTGTCCATTGACGTACACCACGATATTCGCAGTCTTGGGAAGCACATCCACAGAAATAGTTTTTTCACCGTCCAAAATTCATTCAGTAATTTTATTTGAACTCTTGACCGTCAGATGAATGAGATAATTTCCTGCTTCGGTAAATGTCGCCGTCACTACGGAAGAATTGCCTATCGTCTGATCTTGTCCATTAGCATCCCTGTAATATCGGAAGAAATTGCCAGAAGGAATAGTTTCATTGGAAGGATCCGTGCTTGATCTTGCGTCTAAAGTGACTGCCAAAGGGGCTGGTCCACTGGCTGGAGAGATGGTTGCATTTGCTATCACCGTATATTTGGAATTGATCTTGGTAATGATATCGGAAAATGGTTTGTAACAATTCGTCATAAACGAAGAAAGCTGATTTTGATAGGTGGAAGTGGTGTATGTAGTCAACGCGTTGCTCAAGGTCAGACATTGTTGGTAGACAACTTGGAAGGCATATTCTTGGGGAAATTTGGGAAGAATATTTTGGAAGCTGGCATACATTTCAGCGAATTTACTCTGCGCAACTTGATTACCGACTTTGGTCGCAGCATCGATTTCCACGAAAAGTCAGAGTACTTTGTCCCAATCAGATTTTATTTCGTAATTTGCAGCATAATCATTTGGGATGGTCGCGTCACTTTTACTGACCAAACAAATCACGCCGACAAGCAAGCAGATGAGGATACTTTTGGTAATTTTATGGGAAAAAATAATTTTCATGAAAGCGGGAAAACAATAAATACTGTATGTATATTAAATTAGTGTTTGAAAACAAGAAAAAAAACAATAGTATGGCTTGGAGACATTTGAATGAAATTTTCGTTCAACACTTTTATTTTTTTATGTTTAGCCCATGAAAAAAGCGATAGTCATTAGTCTTTTATTTTGTAGTATATTTGTCATGTGATGTTCCTTACCCAAGAAAAAAACAGTAGTAGCCACAAGCTGTAAACAAGCCATCCTCACCTATCTTCAAACTGCCCAGAAAGCCAGTAAATGAGATGCTGTCAAAGCAGGTCAAACCGTCGTCGTAGATTATATCTGAAGATTGGATGCAGAAACCGTGTTTGATACCAGTGTAGAATCTGTCGCTCAAGCGTGCGGTAAATATACCACAGGAAGAAATTATGCCGAAGGATTGTCATTTCAAGCTGGCGGTGGTCAGATGATTGCTGGATTTGATGCAGCGGTAGTGACCATGAAAGTCGGAGAAACAAAAACGATCAGCATAGCTCCCAAAGATGCATACGGGGAATGGGATGATACGAAATTAGTAACCTTGGACCGCGCGAATATTCCTAATGCTGGAGAATATAAAGTAGGCATGAAGGTTATGGCTCAAAATGGGCAAACTTTTACGATTTACAAGGTGACAGACAGTCAAATTGTTTTCGATGCGAATCATGAATTGGCTGGGAAAACGCTAATATTTGATATTACAGTAAAATCAGTGAAATAGACAGTTTAACCATGAAATCTTGATTTTAAACGGCGAATCATTATCTTCACTAGTGTTTTAATCGCTTATCGAAAATCATGGTAAATTTAACCGCGCTCTACACCAAAGAAACAGATGGCTGATATACAGTGGAAATTTTAGAATTACCTGGATGTGTGAGTTATGGAAAGAATATGGAAGAGGCTCAGCTCATGATCAAAGAAGCAGCGGCTGGTTATCTAGAGGCACAAAAAAGGATATGAACAAATATGAAGAGTTTTTTTAATAAGGAAACATTTATTTCTTCTGTCCCTGTAGTATATGAAACAGTATAAACCTGAAGAAATAAAAAAATTTCTCTTGAAACACTGACGAGAAGAAACCCATCAAAAATGAAGTCATTGTTTTCTTTATAATCCGGAGACGAAAAAACTAACTACGATTCCTATGCACACCAAAGACATTAAGATATGAACACTAATAGCTATTTTGAGGCAAACCTGATTTACTAAAGAAGATATAGAAGAATAAAAAATATATAAATATTCTACCCTGACCTATTAGACAAATAAAAGGCGGATAATATCCGCCCCTACGTTAATTTTCATATTTTTTTCGTAGGCTTGCCCACCTTTGGTGGGGGCGATTATCAATCGCCTTTTATAAATCGTTTTTATTGTATCATTCCAGCTACTCAGATCATTGCGCCGTTGTCTGTCGAATATACTTTTTTGACAGGTTTGAGAAAATGGGGATGTCAGATGAGAGATGCTGAAGATGTCGGATGATATGATTTCAGTTCTTTTTTTCCATATTCATTTAAGTACTCTCGCAATCTCTCGTTACAGGAGACTCCACCTGCGATAGCAAAGGTCTGAGCATTGCAGTGAATCCCTGCGCGAATAAGTTTTTTGACCAAAACTTCTACCACAGCTTCTTGGAATTCGTATGCGATATCACAGATAAGTCTCTCCGGAATTTTCAATTTTCAATCTTTTAATCTTTTAATCTTTCAACTCTTCTCAAATTCCTTGAGAAGAAAAAATACCTGGCTTTTCATGCCAGAAAAACTGAAGTCGAAACTTTCTTTGGAGAGGAATATTCTTTTGAAAGTAACGGCTGGATTTGACTTTCATTTGGATGCCTTGTCAGCGATTCGAGGTCATCAAGGGTAGCTTCATCACAGCATTCTTGCAACTTTATCAAAGCACTCCCCCGCTGCATCGTCCAATGTCTGTCATAATTTTGTTATCTTGAATTTTCAAATAGGAGATTCCTTTTTACTCGTCACTAGTAACTCGTCACTCGTAACTAAATATATGTCATTATGTCCTCCGCTCGCCGTTAGCACCACCATAGGAAATCTAAAATCAGATATCTTTCTTTCCAAAAATAGGGAAAAAATATGCCCGTGGATATGATTTACATGAATCAGCGGTTTATCGAAATACGCAGACAGAAATGTGGCAGCAGCCTTTCCGACTACGAGAGAACCGGGAAGTCAGGGATGGGTAGTCACGCTGATAGTGTCTACTTCAGGAATTTCATCGAAGTTAATATGGTGAAGGACTGAAATAATTTTGTCAGAATGGAGTCTGGAGGCAATCTCAGGGACAACTCAGCCATATTTTTGGTGATCAGAAACCTGGGAATAGGCGAACATTTTGTCTGTCCTAAAAATTTCCCCGTCAAAGGAGACAATGGCAACAGAAGTATCATCACAACTGGTTTCTATAGCTAGTGTTTTCATAATGTAGAATGTAAAATGTAGAATGTAAAAATTTTACTGTCATTGCTTTGCCTGAGGTGTCACGGGATTGTAATGACATAACAAAGCAAAATTTGCAAAATATCCGTATCTGAATATACTTATATAAAGAATTCTTTTAGTTTTGAAAGATAAAAA
>CAYUVZ010000057.1:0-6762 GCA_964448265.1 uncultured Candidatus Peribacteria bacterium
CTTTTAATACATTATGCTATTATGCATAGATCAGAAGTAATATGGTTAGAATAATCCGTACTGCTGTAATAGCCCGAAATCTAGTAAGAAATTTTCATTTAATCGTCTTGTGATGAAAGACGGACATTCAAATAATAGCACCAATTCGCCCTCCAAGTGCCGTACATCGAAGCAATGTTTTTTCTGAAATTCTTCGCTTGTGGGCGGTGGCTTTGTATTTATCTATTCATCGGATGATGAAGGCAATGAGGTTGATGAGCAGGAAGTATCGGATTCGGAAATTCATTTTTGCGAAAGATTAAAGGTTAAAATCAGATGTTTTGTCATCCTGAGTGTTTCAGCGAAGGATATAACTGAATCGCTTATAACAGTTATACTCTTCCCCCGAAAAGTCGGGGTCAGAGTGACAATTAAGATTGCTTCGCTCCGCTCGCAATGACAGGGAATCGTCCGTAATGACAGGAAACTATTTATGACAATCTAATTTCTCGTAACCATCTTGATAAAGACATCGCTTGGGACATCTACATTTCCGATGGCTTTCATTTTTTTCTTTCATTCTTTTTGTTTGGCGAGAAGTTTTCTTTTTCTGCTGACATCTCAGCCATAACATTTAGCAAGGACATCTTTGCGCATGGCAGGGATTGTTTCTCTCGCGATGATTCTCGTACCGATTGCCGCTTGGATTGGGATGATAAACAGATGCTTGGGAATCAGTGTTTTCAATTTTTCTACCACTTCTTTGGCGAGGTAAAAAGCCTTGTCTTGATGTACCACCCGGCTTAGTGCTTCTACTTTTTCTGCATTGATGAAGATATCTAATTTAATTAAATCTGCTGGTTGATATTTTTTGAATTCATAGTTCATCGTCGCGTATCCTTTGGTCGCGGATTTTAATCTGTCGTAAAAATCGATAATGATTTCTCCCATCGGCAATTCATAATGTCGTACTACTCTCTCCGTATCGATGTAATCCATTTTTAATAATTTGCCTCTGTATTCCTGACACAGGGACATAATATTGCCTGCGAATGATTGAGGTCAGACAATTTCGGTATGAGAGACTGGCTCTCGGATTTCATCAATCAATCCGTAATCTATCATATCAGAACCGGATTTGACCACCATCCATGGTTTCAATTCTTCTCTCATAGTTTCGTTCAGATTTTTGTCAGTGAGTTCTTCGGTATTTTTTATCTGTGTGACTTGTGTATACAATCCGCTTTCCAGAAGTTTAGTGATATTTGCTCATGATTTGATCGCTGGCAAAGAAAGATTTTTGGATTTGATGAGATACACTACGGTAGGGATCGTGAATATTGTCTCCATGCCATATTCTCTGGACAGTCTTTCTCTCACGATATCCATATGGAGCATACCTAGAAATCCACATCTAAATCCGAAGCCCAATGCTTTGCTGTCTTCCAATTCGTACTCTATCGCGCTATCATTCAATGAAAGTTTTCCCAAGCTATCTTTCAATTTATCATAATCATTGCTATCTACAGGGTATACTCCTGCATAGACAAATGGTTTTACTTTTTTAAATCCTGGGACGACTAAGTCTGTGGAGATTTTGAATTGCTGGAAGGTCGTAGTATTTACGATGGTATCTCAGATTTGTGCGTCTCTGACTGATTTCTCTCCGGTAACGATGTAGCCTATTTGTCCTTGTTTGAGCTGTTTGTCGGCGACATATTCTGGAGAAAAGTGCCCGACTTCGGTGCAGGTAATCTCTTTATCGGTGTGGATGAGATGTAAACATTCTCCTCAGGTGATGTCTCCGTTTACCATTTTTACATAGGTCACCACTCCTCTATACGGGTCATATACGGAATCAAAAATCAGTGCTCTCGTGAGTCCTTCGTGTCATTCAATTTTATTTTCAGATCATTTGGGCCAGTATTTTTTTGGATTATTTTTTTCAAAACTTTCGGGGTCTTGGATCTTTTCGATGATGGCGTCTAGGACTTTATCTACATTTTCTCAGGTCTTTCATGAGATACGAATAATTTCTGATTTATCGATGCCGATCACATTTTCGATTTCGTGTGCGACTCTTTCGGGGTTGGCTGCGGGAAGGTCGATTTTGTTTAATACGGGGATGATGGTCAGATTTTGATCAATGGCCTGGTAAAGATTGGAAAGTGTCTGTGCTTGGATCCCTTGTGATGCGTCAATCAGCAAAACTACTCCTTCCACTGCTGCGAGGGAACGAGATACTTCGTATTGGAAATCTACATGTCCGGGGGTATCGATCAGATTAAATTCATAGCCTTTCCATTGCATTCTAGCAGGAGTCAATTTGATAGTAATCCCTCTTTCCTGCTCGATATCCATGCGGTCCAGCATCTGATTGTGATCTATCTTTCTGACGGTGCCAGTCATCTCCAGCATTCTGTCCGCTAGTGTGGATTTTCCGTGATCTATGTGTGCGATGATGCAAAAATTTCTTATGTTCATGATAATATGATTAGAAAATTAGAAGATTAAAAGATTGGTAATATTAATTTATCTTTGTTCTAAATCTTTCTATTAAATTGCCCTGTGAATTCAAGGTAGATATCGCCTCGATTTCTATTTTTTTGACAAAAGGGCCTTTTTGGAGTATAATGATATCATATCCTTTATATTATTTTTTTTATGATGGTGAATGAAAAAGATAAACTCTTATCTGATCTTATCAATAGCGCTGATAGGATAGAGACAGGAAAAATCTCAAAGATTGCAAAGGGAGATGCTTTGATGAAAAATTTTACAAATATCTGAGAAACTGTAGAGGAATTGTCATGATTGGATACTGTCATGGGGTATGTAGATGATCGTCGACAAGCAAAAATAGATGAGGAGATTTTCCAAGAGGGGCAGACTCACAATCCTGATATCCAAAAAGAGCTTCAGCGTATTAATAACTTTGGACAGCAAGGAATGTATTTTGACTGTTTGGAAATTATTAAATGATTATTCAAACAAGAAGAACATGTTAATTTTTTGACTCAGTCAGATCGTATTGATCTTCTGATGAAAGGTGCTCAGGCTGCATTTAAATCGTGAGAAGAAAATAGGGCGATCAAAATCTATGTCAAACAACTTGTTCAGGAAAAAAAATCTTTCTCTCCCCAGCAGCTTTGATTATTTAATCTCTTGGTGGGAAATATTTTTTATCTCAAAGCCAAAGAATGTCTGCTCAGTAATCCCCTCCTTGCAAGTACATATTTCGAGAAAGCAATGGAATATTTTGAGCAAGTGAAGTGATCTTACAGTACATTAGATCCCCATGCCCTTCAGTGTCTTCTTTCGCTGCAAAGTGTTCATCGGTATCATCAAAAAAATTATGAGCAGAGTCTGATGTGTCTCAATAAATATTTCAAACTTCAATCAGGTGACCTTAATAAAGAACAATTTTGTTTCTTGTTTCTGAAAGCAGTCCTTCTTGCTAAATTAGAAAAATATCCTGAGGCTATACAAGTAATGAAACAATATATTCTCAAAAATCCAAAAGATATGTCAGCAAAAAAAATATTAGGGCAATGGCTTGATAAAACTTTCTCTGAGTAGAAAAAATTCTGAGTTATAATATGTCACTCTGAGCGAAGCGAAGAGTATAACTTGATTACTTACAACAGTTATACTCTTCCCCCGAGAAGTCGGTGTCAGAGTGACAATCTAGATCTTATTTAAAAAATCATTCATTGGCTTCATCGCTTTGTAATATGCCACGATTTTTTTTATTAGATGAGGAGAGAGAATCTCCTTGTCGGTCAGTGGATGGTCGATGTATCGGCTTTTGTAGAGAAACCGTTCTGCTGCTTTGCTCTTCGCATCATACCCTCTCGGTATCTTCGTCAAATCTTTACCGTATATTTTTTTGAAAACCTTTTTGAATTCTGGTTTGGAAATAATGGTATTCCGTTGTTTCAAGTGTTTGGCGATATATTTTCTGACTCTATGGACGATGTCTGTGGGTGGTCTATAGAGCCCTCATGAAATCATGGATTGGTTTCAGGGTTGGATGTGGATATACAGGCAAGGGAGTTGAGATTTTTTGCCTCACTGGGCGATGACAGCTCAGAAATATTCTTTGTATGGGCTTTTGTCTTTGGTGAAGCGGATGTCTCTATTAAATCTAAAAACGCAGTCCTTGGGTGTTATCCTGAACTCGTTTCAGGACTCCCAATCATCATTCATCGGGATGACTTCGTCCAGGACTTTTTGGATGAAGTCTAGAAATTCTTTTCTTTCTTGCTGAAAAAGATCTCGATAGGTATGTACCCATTGAGTGCTATTATTTTCTTTGACCGCTTCTAGGAATTTGAGGGTAACTTCAAAGGACATGAGGTGTAGCTCGGTTTGCTAAAGCTGATTAATGTTTTCTTATTTATATTTTAAACTGGTCGAAATCGACTATGTTAAATTTCTTTCCCGCTTCAATTCTAAAGGGGTCGAAATCGGTCCCTTTGAAGTTTGATTTATGAAGATTGATTTGTTCTCAATGACAGCAATTTACATATTCTTAATCACCCGTTTAATAATTTCAGGCATATTCTCTTTGCTGATTTTGCCGGTGTAGGATTGCAAAACTTCTTTGATCCTGGAGGTGTCGTAGCCAAGATTTTTCAGTGATTTCGTAATGCTTTTGAGGAGGTTTTCGTCGATATGTATCTTTTCGAAATCGTCTAAACTGACCGATCATTTGAGTTCCAGTACAATTTTTTTTGCAGATTTGGGACCGATGCCGGGGATGGATTGGAAAAATTTTACATCTACGGTTTTGAGGGCTTGTTGGAGTTTATCTTTGGGGATTTGGATGATCTGGAATGCAGTTTTGGGTCCGATGCCGTTCATTTTCAAAATATCTTCAAATGTGCTTTTTTGGTCTGCACTATCAAAACAATAATAAAATACTGATTTTTTGTTGTCGTCTAAATATGGATAGAGGAAAAATTCTCCGTCGGTGCGGGTTCACAAATAATAGACTTCTATCCCGAAGAATTGGTTTTGGAGATACTTGCTGGATTGATGTTGAGTGATTTTTCCTGTAAAGACGTGGAACATGGTTATGAATGGAGAATGTAAAATGTAGAATTATTGTCACTCTGAACGTTTCAGTGAAGAGTATAACTGTTGTGAGTAATCAAGTTATACTCTTCGCTTTGCTCAGAGTGACATATTATAATTCGGAATGACAAATGTATAATCAAATCTTAAACTGTTTCCACACATTATTTTCTGTTGATATTGGTTTAGAAATCTATACATTTCTGAAAGTTGAAATCCTATTGAATAGATGATCCCTATGGATTTGAATCTTTTTGTTTCTATAAAAAGAAAAGAGCCCCTAGAGGCTCCTCCCGTTTATTTCAATTAAGGATTACTACACGTAATATATTATATATATTTATTGATATTTGTCAAATATCTTTGTATATAATATAAAGATGTCAATTCTTCTTATTTTTATCAGTTCTGACCTCCCATATGCTAAAATTAAAGAAGCAATTACGAGACAGTTTCGTGGATGATATTAGTGAATTGAGCGTCCCTCTGCAGGAGCTTTTGAAAAAGGGCTTTGAGACTGGCGTAATCAATGAAGAAGACGTAATTTCAGACGTAGATGATATGAATCTGAGTATCAAAATGCTCGAAAAATTCTATGAAATCGCCGAAAAGATAGGGATCAAGATCATTACTATCGAGGAAATCCTTGAGAAAGAGGCTATGGAAGCCAAGAAAGAGACTAAACTCGGAAAAATAGCCTTGTATGCTGGCGACACCTACAATGCGAGTGCCCAGCACAAAGATTTTATCAAGCTGTATTTTGCTGAGATTTCCAAGATTCCCCTTTTGAATTCCGAAGAAGAAAGAGATATCGCAAAGCGTGTCAAAAAGGGTGATGAAGCTGCCAAAAGGAAATTGATCGAATCTAATCTCAGATTGGTAATCAGTATTGCCAAGAGATTTTTCGGTTCTAGATTGAGTTTTTCTGATCTTATCCAGGAAGGAAATATTGGACTGATCAAGGCGATAGAAAAATTTGACCCTGACAAAGAATTTAAATTTTCTACATACGCTACTCGATGGATCAAGCAAAGTATTACCAAAGCTATCGCAGATATGACGAAGCATGTGAGGATTCCTGTGCATTTGATTGATGAAATTAATTCATATAACAAGACCTATCAGCTTCTCTTTCAGAAATTATGAAGAGAGCCAACATCCAAAGAAATTGGTCAGAAACTCTGATTTCCTATCAAGAAGATTAAAAAATTGGAAGAAGTGATTTTCTGAAATGTATCCTTGGATAGAGAAGTCGGTGATGAAGGAAGAGATACTTTAGCTGATTTATTGGAAGATAGTAATACCTTGAGACCTGACCAATTCGCTGAGAAAAATGCTTTGAGAAAAAATCTGGATATGATCTTGGGTATGCTTGATGATAGAGAAGCAAAAATTGTGAAAATGAGGTATGGTATTGATGGACCGAGATATACTCTCGAACAAGTGGGAGAAGAATTTAATGTCACGAGGGAAAGAGTAAGACAAATCGAACAAAAAGTGATTCAAAAACTCAAAGAACATACGGGATTGCAAAAAATACTTGGAATCGAAGATGATATCGCTAAGATGGAAGATAGTGAAGGCAAGAAAAAGAAAAAAGATAAAGGCAAAAAAGCCAAAGAAAGTGATGATTATGATGAAGATGAAGAGAAAGAAAATGATTACAATAGCAGATTTGATGATGATGACTACTATGTAGAAGAT
>CAYUVZ010000058.1:0-6701 GCA_964448265.1 uncultured Candidatus Peribacteria bacterium
ATATACTATTTTGGCTGGTGTAGAGATTTTTAGTTTCATTGTGGTTATAGAAATTAAATATTTGACGTGAATGTATCTCGTGCTCTTTTGTGTAAATATTTTCCAACCTTCCAAGGATAGGGTTCTGCACCTGTATATTCGATATCGAAAATAGTCCATCAGTCATTTAGTTCTTTAATATTCAAGATACCTAAATCAAGTTCTTTATTTTCTTTTAATGAATCTATTAATTCTCGTGTTGTCTGGTCTGTTGTGATGAGGTATTTTATATTTTTGGGATATCTCCTCAAAAAGTTTTCCAATATCTCATTTGAGGGTGTATCTGACTGTGTTGCTAAACCATGGAATGCTTTATTTTCACAACCAATAACTACAGTAGTCTCTTTTGACATGATTGAAAGTTTTAAAAGATAAAATCTTATTTATGCTGCTTTCTTGGTGAGCGATCTTCTCATAAATGCCGGTGTCTCGAGATCTTCTTCAGGAGCTACTGTTTCTTCTTTTGCTTCTTCGTGTTTCTCCATCTCTTTTTTGATACCTCTAGTGATGAAACTCTCAGATTCTCTCCTCATAAATGTGGGTCTGCCAAGCATATCTCTTTTTGGTTGTTTCAAGATTTCTTCTTTGCTTTGTTCTTGGAATCCTGTAGCGATGATGGTTACTTTGACTTCGTCTTCCATCGTATCGTCCAATGTCATTCCCCAGAAGAAGTTTACATCTGGATCGATAATTTCTTCTACGATAGCGGCAGCTTCTTGGACTTCGATAGGTGTCAAATCGTGAGATCCTGATACTGCGAAGATGATACTTCTTGCTCCGTCTAGATTTTCTTCTAATAGTGGGTTTTCGATTGCTTTCCTAGCGGCTTCTACTGCTCTCTTTTCTCCGGCTCCATATCCTATACCCAATAATGCATTTCCAGAGTTTGTCATCACAGCCTTCACATCAGCAAAATCGATATTGATATCTCCTGGTTTGACAATTAAATCTGAAATACCTTGTACGCCAAGATATAAGATCCTGTCTATCATAGTGAATGCTTGTTTAAATGGTGTCTTTTTGTCGATGACGTTAAACATTTTGTCATTTGGGATGACGATGAGGGTGTCTACTGATTCTTTGATTCTCTTGATTCCTTCTTCAGCATTATTTCTCCTCATGGTTCATTCAAATTTGAAAGGTTTGGTAATGACAGCTACTGTCAAAATCCCCATACCTTTTGCAATGCTAGCGATGACTGGCGCAGCACCTGTCCCAGTACCTCATCCCATACCACAGGTGATGAATACCATGTCAGTATCTTGGAGCATAGCTCTGATTTCGCTTTCGCTTTCTTCAGCTGCTTTTCTTCCTATCTCTGGATTGGCTCCTGCTCATAGTCCTTTGGTAAGGTTGAGTCAGATATTTATCTTGGCTTCAGCTGCGCTTTTGGCTAAGTCTTGGGCATCAGTATTGATAGCGACAAAAGAAACTCCATCGAGTCCTTCACCGATCATTCTGTCTATTGCTTTATTGCCACAGCCACCTACTCCTAGGACTTTGATTTTTGCTCCGGGAATAAATTCTGGATTGATTTCGTGGATTACCATGATTGAAAAGTTAAAAAGTTAAAATGTTGAAATGTTGAAATGTTGGTTATAAATTGTCACTCTGAGCGAAGCGAAGAGTATAACTGATATTTAGTAGTTGAGTTATATCCTTCACTGAACCGTTCAGGATGACAAACTATAATGTATAATTTTTAGAATAGGTCTTTGAAGAAACCTCATACTTTGTTGACGAAATCTAGGTTGAATTTGATTCAGCTTCATTTTCTTCATTCTACATATTTATTTGACCAGACATATGTCCCTAGGACATTGATAAACTGTACATTGGATGAAATGTCTCCTAGATTGAGAATGGTATCTTTGCCATAGAATGTGGCTAATTTGAAGACTTCTTTGGAGAGCAGGTCTAGATTTGGCATCCTAGCTCCTCCACCGATCAACAGCACACCTCCTGCCAATCTACCATCTCTTTCCAATTGTTTGAGATGACCATTGATTTTCATGAAGATCTCTTCGTATCTTGCGTTGATGATATCTGAGAGTAATAGACTGTCTATAGGACTTTCGTCATTCATCCTGTCTTTCTGGATGATGGCAGAGCCATGAGTTCTTTTGATTTCTTCAGCTTCTTTGATGTCTACCTGCATTCCTATCGAAATATCTTTGGTTACATCTTCGCTTCCCAAAGGAATGGTCCCGTGTCCCAATGGATATCATTCTTCGTAGATGACATAACTGGTCTGATTTTTTCAGATGTCGATCAAGATAGCTCATAAATCTTTGTGGTCATAGTCCAAGGCTACTTCTGTCGCAGCGACAATATTTGGTACAATATCCACGATATTGAGCCCGACTTTGTCGAAGGTATCTACGATACCATTGTAGATGTTTTTGGGGATCATAAAGACATCGGCGACCAATTCTAATTTTTTTCATTTCATGCCGATAGGGTCTTTTTCCTTTTTGGTTTCATCGATAAGAAAATATACTGGAATAATTTTGATGGTTTCATAGTTGTTTTTGTTTGAGATCTCCTCTATGACTTTGGAGAGATGATTGACGTCGTCAGATTGGATTTCGTCGCTCATGATTCTTTTTTGTTCTACGACTCTGTTTACAATCATTTCTGGATGAGAAATTCATACGAATACTTCTTCTATGAAGTCTCCTCATAGTTTTTTGATGAAGGATTCGGTGATCCTATTGATTGTATTCATAAAACCTTCTGAGTCCAAAATCTTTCATTTGCGCATACCTTGGGTTGGTTCCATCTGTTTGGCTAAGATAATCTCTTTGCCATCATCATTGGCGAACACAACTCCTTTGATGACATCATTTCAGATATCGAAAACAGCTTTGATGTCTTTCATAGTTGTTTTGGGTTTATATAAATAAAAATAGTTAGCTAAAAATGGATGTAGTAAATAAATAAAAAAAAACAAACCGAAGTGAATCGATTGTGATATACGATAGTTATCAGTTGAATTTCTTTCAAAAACTGGTGTGCTATCCAATGGTTATCTTATTAAGAAAGGCCTTGTAGTCTTTGGTGTTTCGTCTTTATATCGTAGTGCTATCAGAATTTTTTCTTTGCATTCATATACAAAAGATGGACCTTTTGCCTGATATCCATATGAAACTTCAGAATATTTTTTGAGATGAGTATTCACTGTCATTTATTTTTTAAGTGTTTTGTTTTGTAGATAACTATAGGTAATCGGACGAGTTTTATCAGTGACTCTATGGTCTCTCACCATACTCCTCCACTTAAAAATTCGAAAAATCTTTTGAACCTATTTTTTCAATGATAGACTTTTGTTCAAATGTTGATGCAGTGATGATTCGGGAAATTTGACAGTACTCATTTTAGTCGTGTATTGTGTGAATAGATATTTTCAGGCGTTTCTTGATACAGGGTGACCAAATGTGCCAGCCAGTAGATAAAATAGATGTCATTTTGTGGAAGCATGATATCGTAGAGATTTTGATGGTCTTGGGTCACATAGAAGCTGAGGCAGAATTTTTTCCTCTTATTATTCCATGGTGATCTTCTGAGGAAGAAAATGGAAAAAAGAAGTACGCTCCAGAGTCTAGCACGCCGAAGTGCTCATGGTTTGGTAATGATAAAGATATCTATGTCAGAATTTTTGGATAAGGCATTGAAGGTGATGCTGTTGCATAGATACATGGATTGGACGAATGGAACTGATCTGTACAGCCGGGCTAATTTTCAGATGTATCTGGTATATTCATCCATATAAGGATTTTTTTGGTCCCAGGAAAATTTATCCGAACTATCATTTCTCCCTTGTGCTAAACTGTCAAAGAAAAATAATGATGATTCACGAGGGATCGGATACTGCATAATTTGATAAAAAAGCAAATGCTTCTGATTTGCTATCACATCTTGAATGTCTGTGGTAACCTGGTTTTCCATATCAAGTGATTGTATGGGTGTATAAAAAATTTTTCGTTTGAATTCGTTGTTTTTAATTATCTCGTTGATCGCACACTCCTCCCGTGTTGATATTTAGGCAGATTTGTTTTTTGATTTCCATACTTCTCGTATCGGTTTCCAAACGGCCGATATTTTTGCAAGTGCTATCTATGCCCGGATTTGATGGTGGGCATTGTCGGAAGGTGTTTGCTCCTGTGAAATTAGAATTATTTCCTGTGAGGAAGAAAAATTTGAGATTCTGATCTTCCTTGAGTCATTTATTTACCATAAGCGTATAGGTATCTCCACTGAAGAGAATTTGGTAGCCATTGGTGGTGCATAAATTGTTGCTATTCCCTGTCAGGAGGCTAATGGTTTCGTAGTTTGAGGCAGTTCCATTTTCCTCATATCCTAGAGATATTTCTTGGCTTGTGGTATCGAAAGTAATAGTATAGAGACTAGGGAAATTTTTGTTATTCCCTGAAAATATGGTTTTGCTGGTGAGTCCTCCATACAGAAAATTATTTACCTGTCCGTAGATGTTTTCTATGCAGGATTGTCCGTAGAGAATGTCCCTATTTTGGACTTGGAAATATTGTCTGAAGGCTATGAAAATGACAGAAATAATGACGATGACGATGATCATTTCTATCAAAGTGAATCCATGCTTCTTGGATATATGATTTCATATCTTGGGTACAAGATGCATGAGAGAAAATATGTAATGAATAAATATCTTATCAATTTTATCAATTCAGAAGCGGTCTAACAACGTATTTGTATGCTGCGTCGTCTTTGTCCATGAGGATAAGTGGTTTCTGATTGTCTACGACATTGAAGCACATTTGGTCTCATTTGATCAGTTTGATAAAGTCAGTAATATATTTTCCGTTGATACCAAAACTCAATGAAGTCCCTTCTATAATAGCTGGGATAGTTGTCGTCCCTGCTCCTTTGTCAGTTTTTCCTGAAGATATGGTAATACTATCTTTGGTCGTTTCAATCTGGATGTAGTTATTGATATCTCTGGTTAAAATTCAGATTTTTCTAATAGCTTTCTCGCACAAATCCTTGTCCACGAGAATCTTGGTATTGAAATTTTTGGGCATGATTTCTTCTCTATCGTATTCTGGAAAGGCTCATTGGATGAGTAATGAAGTCGCTAATAGCTTCATATCCCCCACTTGTACCTGGAATGCGATTAAATTATCTGAATACTGCACTGTGATTTCATCGGTTTCTTTGCTGATGGCATATTCACAGATTTTCTGGATGTCTGTCATAGTAATCTTGGGAACAATGAGTGCAAATTCCTTATTTTTCAAATGAGAAGCGACTTTGCATTCAGCCAATCTAAATGAATCTGTCCCTACGAAAATAATTTGATCGTCTTTGGCTTTCAATAATACTCCTGTCAATACAGGACTGAAGTTTTTTTCAGTGACAGCATATTCTGCTTTGCTTATCCCTTCGGCAAAGGTCTGAGCTTCTATCTTGAGCACATTTTCACTTGGCACTTCGGGGAGTGCAACATATTCGCTGGCAGAGATTCAGTTCATCTCAAAAGTATCTTTGGCTGATTTGATGGTCAAGATTTGTGATTTTTGGTCTACGCTGAGTTCCACATTTTTTTCTTCGATGCTCTTTAATATATCTGAAAACATTTTTGCATTTGCAGTGACTGCGCCCTCCATCGTGACTTTACAAGGGATTTCTATCTCGATATATTTTTCCATATCGGTAGCTTTGAGTATCAAGGTGTCTATGGCAACTTTGAAACAAAAGTTTTGCAAAATAGGGAGTGTCGCGTTTTTGGACACGAATCTCAGAGCAATGTCTATGACTTCCAAGAGTTTGGCTGTTTCAATGGTTGCTTTCATGAATGAAGAGTGTGAAAAGATAAAAGTAATGTATCGTAATGTATTGTAATTTTCCTATTTTCAGAAGTTGCGGGAATCGGACATTTTGTCGAATCGTTGTAGAGCTTCTTGGAAGTCGGCTACTTCAAATTCTGGGCATCTCTTGGGCGTGAAATAGAGTTCTGCATACCCAATCCGTCGTGACATAAATCCAGAAGTCCTCTGAGCCTGGTCTCATTTTGTCCTGATGACTAACTCAATAGGCGGTACTCCTCCAAGGTCTAAGGCTTCACTTAATGTGTCTTCAGTGATGGTTTGGAAGTCAGTATTCCCTTTGGCGAGCTTTTGTATTCATCTCAAGATTTCATCTCTTCCTCCGTAGTTGATCGCGAACACGAAATATTTGTCAGAATCACATTTTGTTTTCTCTTCTTTGGCAAGTAGGTATGCTTTGAAATCGTCCGTAATGCCTGATAAGTCTCAGATGATTTTGAAATTAACTTTGTTTGCTATGAGGATATCATCGAGATCCTTATCTACGAGCTTATACATGTTCATGAGGAAATCAAATTCTTCTTTGGGTCTTTTTTTCGCATTCTCAGTACTTAATCCTCGAAGGGTGAATACTTTGGCATCTGTATGTGTAAATGTGTATTCGACCAATTCAACTGCTTTGCCGTAGGATATCATATAGGCCTCAAAGACGGATTTCTCGTTTGCTAGGGCTCGGGTTCTATTTCCATCGGGGATGACTGCAACATGTTTGGGATAATTCATTTGTATGAAATAGAGATAAATGATAATCTTGTAGAGAGAATTTCTGTCATAATGAAAAAACGTATCATAGTATGATAG
>CAYUVZ010000059.1:0-3697 GCA_964448265.1 uncultured Candidatus Peribacteria bacterium
TTTGCTGAAAAGGCGAAGCCACGCTCTATGGCAGCAATATCAAAATTTTCATCACTCCCATGGGCATGAGAATCCTCATTGGCAAGAGGAACCATCACCTGCTTGATTCACAAAATATGTTCCAACATATATACGATAGGGATGCTTCATCCACAGTAGGTTTGAATGACTGGAGCATCATACACTTTCTCCAAGACAGTCATTGCCCTTTTGGCATAAATATTTTCTAGATCTACCTTGATAGGCTGAGCGGTACTTTCTTCATATTCCAAAGTATAGTCTAGATGGATTGGTAAGGATGTTTTGAGCCACTGTTCGAAGGCTCCCATTACCTTGCTGATGGTCTGATTTTTTACAAGCCTAAAATTGAGATGAGCCGTAGAGATATTTGGGATAGCATTTTTAAATCAGTCTCCCGTATGTCATCCACTGATCCCTGTCACTTGAATCGTCGGTTTCAAACCAATCTGAGTCATGAGATCCAGATTTTTTTCTTGGAAAAATGTTTTGACTCCCGTGTCATGCATTATTTTTTGCATATCGATTTTGATTTTCTTATTTTTGATCAATACATCAAAAGGAATCTCCTGCACATCGTAATAGAAGTAGGGGATCGTAATGTGATGATTCATATCATAGAGTTTGGCAAGGAGCTTATTCATCTCGTGGATAGCATTGGGCACGATACCTCCATACTCTCATGAATGCAGATCTGTATGTGCGGTAGTAATTTCCAATCTCGCATTGATACATCATCTATATCCCGCATCGATGCAAGGAGAATTATTTGCCAATGATGAATCAGAGATTAAACAAAAATCAGCTAATAATTCTTGCCTATGATCAGTCATAAATTGTTCAAAAGATCATGAGCCTGTTTCCTCATTTCATTCAATGACAATCTTTACATTGTATCACAACTTCCTCTCTTCAGCCAAAGCGAACAAGGTCAAAAGATGGATGAGAAACTGGCCCTTGTTGTCTACGACTCATCTACCATAAATTTTATCTTTGCCGATATGAAGTGAAAACGGGTCATGCTGCCATCATTCAGATTTGTGTGCAGGCTGGACATCATAATGCCCATACAGCAAACAGGTCGGCAATTTTTTATCCACAAAAAAACCACCAAAAACAATGGGGTTCCCATATCATTCAATAATTTCCGAAACAAAACCGTGCTCTTGTAAAAGTCCATGAAGAAACGTCGCACATCATATAATTTCATCAGTATATTTTTTTTCTCACGAAATACTTTTGATACTCACCAATTCTTTGAGTATTTGATAATATTGAGCTAACATGGCAATCCATTAAAGCTAAAAATACAAGCTTTTGTTTGCGTTTTTATTCCAGAGTTAATTCCTGTAATTTTTTTTTAGCTTTTTGGTTTGAGGGATCAAATTCGAGGGTTCTAAAGAAACACTTTTTAGCGTTTACCCCATCACCCACTTCTTCATACAGATCTGCCAAAGTAATCATATAAGTAGCATTACTTGGCCTCAATTTGATGACGGTCTCCATATGTCAGATGGCATCCTGCTTTCTGTCGGTGTTGTAACACAATTCGACCATACTGATATAATATTTGGGATTGGAAGGATTGATAGAGATAGCTTTTTGGATTAATAGTTCCGCGATATCAAAGTCTCCGAAATTGAGATAAATTTCTCCAATCTGCCAGATAGCCTTATGATCTTCAGGATCTAATTCGACGATCCTCTTGAGGATAGAAAGTGCTTTCTTGTGATTACCAACGGTAAAATAGGAATCTGCCAACAGCTTGTTCAATTCTCTATCATCAGCATCGATAGCCAGTCATTCGATGATTTTCTTTTCATATTCATCATGATTTCATTCCTTCTTGAGTGCTAATGCATCATAGATAATTTTTTCTACAAGTTTTTTCTTTTTCAAAGTATTGACTCTATCTTCTTCTTCATCAAGGATTTGTAAATCTGAATCTGGTTGTTGCACAGACGCATTACTAGGTTTGAGGATATCTTCTATCTTGTGCAAAAGTTTCTGTTCCTGATCTCTCATGACGACGATTTTTTCTTTGGAAAAATACTGCGCGAGATTTTTAAATTTGTGCATATA
The DNA here is from genome assembly GCA_964448265.1 of uncultured Candidatus Peribacteria bacterium. GTDB lineage: Bacteria > Patescibacteriota > Gracilibacteria > Absconditabacterales > Absconditicoccaceae > CAJBLF01. Next base: position 2,101 of record CAYUVZ010000059.1, read on the forward strand.
ACTATTTAATACTTCGTATCTAAATCTTTTGAAATTTTGCATCGTATCAAATTTGCCCAAAAAATGTCACAATCTCTTGTATATTTTTTTGGAAAGAAAAAATGACAACAGCCCTACAGGTAGAGAGATAAGCAACGCCGTGAGCAAAATCCACAAGAGTAGCGAGATTTTCAACATATTCAAGACTTAACAATTAAAGAGCAGTATCTGGTAATTTTACTTTTTTGATAGCATCCAATGGAATCCTAAATGTCACACCATCTTCAGATTTGACAGTCACTTCACCATTGATGATATTAAATGAAAAGACATGTCCGCTACCACATCCTCCTCAGGCTAATTTGGTTTCTACAAATGATCATTTCGGTGGATATTTTTTGCTTTCCTGAGTATACAATTCTAATTCATAGACAATACAACACTTGAGCTTGCCACATCTTCATTTCAATTTTTCGATATCTCTTCATTCCAGATTTTGGATAACAATATTTTCGATCTCCACACTTGGTAAGGCTCTAGAACTTTTGCAACACAGATTGATCCCATTACATCCAGCGATACAATCCGTCCCTGGGAACATTTTGATCATATCTCTTGCCCCTATTTGGAATAAGAAGATATTTTTACCAAGTTCTTGCCTAAATTCTTTGACAAAATCAGTAAAGACGTATCTCTCTTCTGAATAAAAATAAAAATAAATCTGATCCGCATATGTATGAAATCTCGCTGTCACGGGGATTGAAACGGGGAAATTTTTTTTGAATAATTTTTTGAATAAAGGGAATATCTCCAAAGCAAACTTCTGCTGTTCTTCAAAAAATTCTTTTTCCTCTCATGCAAGGACCTTTTCAAAAGTTCACTGCCTATCGGTAGCAATATCATGACTGAGATAGATACCTACGGTCATCTTACTTACTCCCGTCTGGTCTACAGCGGAATACACGATCTTATCACCAGCCTTTAATGGGGCGATAATCTCTTCATCTACTCATTTGACGGCGACATTTTTGTTCGTGTACCAGTCTAATACATATATTGTTTTTTTCATGTGAAACTTTTAAAATAAAAATTATTTTTTAGATTTTTTGGTCAATTCGGACATCATGGATTCAAACTCTTCTCTCGTGAGATATTCTTTGTCCAACAAGACTACCGACATTTTTTCGATCAGTGCTTTATGTTGTTTCACAATATCTTTGGACTTTTCAAAACAGCTTTGCATATATGATTTAATTTTCTCATCGATAATCTGAGCAGTCTTTTCACTGTAATTTCTAAACATGCTGTACTCATTTTTATCTTTGTCTAAATACATCACAGTTCATAAATCATCATCCATGCCATATTTTACCAACATATTGGTAATGATCTCTGTAGCTTTTTCAAAATCACTTGCAGCACCTGTAGTAATATTTTCTCTGCCAAAAAAGAGTTCTTCTGCAGCCCTTCATCATAGCAAGGAAATCACCTCATCCAAAAATTTTGCTTTGGAATACAGATATTTATCTTCGCTCGATGCAATCCATGTAATCCCTAATGCATGGCCTCTGCGTACGATAGAGATCTTTTCTACAGGATCTACATTTGGCAAAAGATG
>CAYUVZ010000059.1:3797-6699 GCA_964448265.1 uncultured Candidatus Peribacteria bacterium
ATAATATTCGTAAATCAATATCCTTTCTTCATAAGTAGGTGCAGAAACATAAACTTTTCTATCAAATCTTCATGCTCTCATGAGCGCAGGATCCAAGACATCAGGTCTATTGGTAGCAGCAACTACAATGACATTTGTCGTATTGTCAAAGCCATCCATCTCAGTCAATATCTGATTCAATGTCTGTTCTTGTTCTTGATGTCATCAAGTATATCCGGCTCATCTTTTTTTGCCGATAGCATCAATCTCATCGATAAATACGATTGCTCTTCAAGTTGCCTTAGCCTTGCCAAAAAGTTCTCTGACCTTAGCTGCTCACATTCCTACAAGCATTTCCATAAATTCAGATCCGGAAGCTGAGAAGAAGGGGACATTTGATTCTCCTGCGATAGCCCTGGCTAATAATGTTTTCCCAGATCCTGGTTGTCCGTATAATAAGACTCCTTTGGGATGTCTGGCTCAGACTTTGTGATATTTTCATGGATTTTTGAGATAGTCTACGATCTCTGAAAGTTCAGATTTTACTTCTTCCATCCCAGCCACATCAGAAAATTTGGTCTTCATGGTTTTCTGGGAATTTAATTTCCCCGCTTTGACAGAGAAAGGGAACCCTCAGCCCTTGGGCATCATAAACTTCATAAAGACCAAGAAAATGACGAAAAATATCAAAATAGGTCAGACATTTTCTATCAGCTTTTGCATTCGTCACTGCTGCACAAAGCTTACATCCACAGGGATAGCTCCATTAGTTACGATTCACAAATCCTTGAGAGAAGTTCACAAAGGTTTTTCGCTGGTATATACATTCATATAGGACTCTGTAAAACTTTTGTTCAAAGACATCAGAGAAACTGATTTTCCAGTTCAGAGGTTTTCATATCATTTTAAGTTAGTTTCATCTACGAGTGCAATCTTGTCAAAAGTCCCTGAAGTATAATATTTCATAAAATCGGTTAAAGACAATTTCGTCGTAGCACGAGTCACTTGAATCACATCTCATTGGATGCTACTAGACTTATATATCTGGAGTAATCATGTCATCAGCAAAATGAAAACAATCACAAACAAAATTCATTTCTTCATCAAAAAAATATATCAGATAAAACTGTGTGGAAAAAGTATAGTAAATTGCCAAACAATTTCAATGATAAAGAAAAATAGTGGCGAAATGACATTTACCGTTGAAAATCTGACTTTTTTGGATATAGAGGGGCTGTTAAACTTTCTTCCATTTTTCTTAAAACTTTTCAGCCTTCCCCTCCTTGTCAAGGGAGGGGTTTGGGGTGGGTTTGTAAACACAATCTCCATATACCCTCGCTTTTTATCCCTCAATCATTCACATGAGACATATCAATAGAATCCTCATCCTTATATGTGGGCTATTCCCATTATGTATGGGTTTCACCTATGCTACAAATCGAAGTTTACCCGGGATCACCATCATTACCCGCGCCCAGCGATGAGCTACGGAATCCCTAAGATATACGACACTCCCAGCGTGGCAAAGAGCAGCTATCCTCAAAGAACAAGAAGATGCTGAGATGCAACAACTCATGAATGATGATGTCGATACTTTTTTCGCCAAAAAATCTCAAGAATATCAGACATTGATGGCAAATGATTTTTTGCTCACCACAGCACCCACGGAACAAACCGTAGACAAGATCAGTTATGCATCCAATGGGAATAATCTCAAACGACCAGAACAAATCCATCTCCAAAAGACCAAAATCGTCATCCATCATACAGCGGTAGATTATACACCTCTTCTGACAGGAGGGATATCTGCAGCAGAAAAAGAGATTCAAAGCATTTACAGATATCATACGATTACCAAAGCATGGTGAGATATCGGGTATAATTTCCTCATTGACCCTGCAGGAAATATCTATGAAGGAAGAGCAGGAGGGGAGTGAGTCGTCTGAGCACACATGGCATGGAACAATACTCCTACCTTGTGAATCGCGCTGATGGGGAATTTTAATATCCAACAACCCACAGACGCACAACTCCAAGCACTAGTAGCATTAACCACCGCACTAAGTAAAAAATATTCCATTGATCCGTATGGAAGGGCAGTATATTTCAAAGCAGCAACCTTGCCTCCCTATGCAGCGACTGTTTCAGGATACACTCTTGCCTGACACAAAGATATTGCGAATACCTCATGCCCTGGGACAAATCTGTATGCTCTCTTGCCCTCACTGAGAGAAAAAATAAAACAAGCCCTCCTCAATCCGACAACCACAACTGTTGCCACTTCATTATCAGGAGCAGCCATGACTCCTGCAGCTCTTGCAAAAATAAATATCACCAAGTTGGGTAAAGACCTAGAAACAGCCTACATCAAGACAAGTGGCACTTCAATATTTACTGGGGCTTCTGTCAAAAAGATACTTCATAAAACTTTCGCCACAGAAGTAAAAACTTATCTTTCTGGTTCAATCCACGTTTTGCTCTACGATCTCAGCGTCAATTATCCTAGACACGAATTTATCTGCGATGGCTTGTGCAAGATTACCATAGACGGAAAAACTTTTATAGACCACTCCCTCACAGCAGAAATATATAATAACATTTTATACATTACCAGCTGAGAAATCTATCTTACTCCCAGCAGAGTAGAAATAAGTGCACTCACCTGAGGACTTGTGAAAGATACGACCTATGATAGGAAATCATACGCTGGTGTCCCTCGGAATACCTTCCATGGAGCATTAGTCATCAAAAAAAATCCAGTAAAAATATTAAATTCATGAACATTAAATAATCAATTCATCATCATCAATCGTCTTGGATTCACAGATTATCTGAAATGAATCGCAGAAACCAGCGATAGCGATGGTATAGAAAAACAAAAGACAGTATTATTACTTTCCAAAATATACGCACTCTTTTATAT
>CAYUVZ010000060.1:0-6679 GCA_964448265.1 uncultured Candidatus Peribacteria bacterium
GCGTGAATACACGACGCCAGAAGTGTTTGCTGAAATCTCTATGCAAATGCAAGACCTTTTGAAATTAATTTTATAGTTTTTTCTGTATATATTTTCACGCCTGTGCAGATAAGTATTGAAATATCTCTTCATAGCTTGGATGCTCTCATATCCAGTCGATGGTTTCAGTCATATCTCGCTGCTTAGACAACAAGGCTTCACAGGTATATTCTGATTTGTAAAGCGTCATAAAAATTTCTTTAGCCCTGTCGAGTAATTGTCAAAGGGTATATCCATTTTGAATGATGAAATAGAGATCGACGGCATCTTTGATAGTTTTTCTATACATCATTGCATAACATTTCATCGCTCATAGAGTCAATAGGTCACAGCTAGGAATTCATCCGCATAGAATTAAAGATGATGGTATATTTATTTTTACATCAAAAGCATTTCTTCCAAAATCTAAAAGCTGAACTTTGACTTCATTGATTCGTAGGGTTGCCTCAGATTGTTCTTCCTCTGACAGTCGGAGAAGATTACTTTTTTTCTGATCATAGATAAGTCCCGTTTTGACAACTCTGTCGTGTAATTGTTTTCCACTACCCTGTGAACCAAAACAAAAAAGATCAAAATCGATACTTTTTCTATGGGCTAATTGCAGTGCAATAGCAGTTCATCAGACTAGAATATGAGTAGGAGAAAATTCTTCCAAAAGAGGAATAATACTTTGTTGGCTGGTGCTGAGCACTAATTCTGCCTTATCATCTCGTAGAATAGTCATAGTTGTTGGTGATACAAAATGAAAGAAAATGTTTCATCCTCTCGGGGATCGTAATATCATTAATCAATCTCTCTTTCCAGACTTTTTTTGCTAATTTCTTATCCGCCTTGATTGCCTGTAATTTTTCCTCGAATCATCAAAATTTTAACACAGATTCCAATTTAGCTTCTGCAGATAGTCATGCTTGTTCTGATTTGGGAGTTCGTCGGTTGTACATACAAGAAATCACGATAAAATAAAGTATAATTATGATATAGAATTGCATATTGAATGCAAGATATTCTATCTTCTAGAATCATCTGTCCATCTTCTAGAATCCATAATTTCCTCTTGAAATCAAAAAAACAATGGCTATTATGTCAATAACCGAAACATACAAAAACATAAAATAGAACTTTAACCAGTACCTATTTTTTTCAAATTTTACAGAAGATAAATTTTAACATTTCCCCATTATCATTATGAGTTGCATTGATTGAGAAAGCATCATCGGTCAAGAACAGGGAATCAGCATTCCTAAAGAGAACGATAAAATTTTTGACAATTTGACAAATAAGGAATCTGATCAACAGTCCAAAGAAGTAGTGGAAAATCTCGAATTGGAAGATGATAATTTCAAAATTGATAATACATGACGAGAAGAAACAACAAAAATTCATAATGGATTCGAACCTATATGAGTGAAAGTAGATAGAAGATGAGCATCATGATGTATCATTGAACACACATCACAGTGACCCACGATGGGGCAACAAATATTTATCGATTTCCACGATTTTGTAGATTATGCACGCATCCAAAAAAATTGTACAAAAGAAGAATTAGAAAGTGGATATCTCCTCACAGAAGAAGAATTGATTTTCTTGGCAGGCAATCCTGGAGAAAAAAGTGAGAAATATAATAATTTTCGTAAAACCAACATCCAAGAAAAACATCTTGCTGGTGACTGGGATCTCAATATTTGTAGACTTGGTGGATTTGGCTCTCGATGCACTATGCGATTGGCTGGCGGTTCTTACGCAACATTTCTTACTGATGTATGGTATCTCAACAAAAATAATGACTGTAAGGATCGTATATGGTGTAGGGGATATCAAAATATAAATAAAAAAAAGTGTCTTGACTGTAAAGGTTGTAGCGGTCGTCTCCTCAAAAATCCTAGAAAATAATCAGTCGTAGTTCATTTTAAACGGTTGGAACAAGTCGCGAATTCATCAAACCATTTTTTTAGCCTTTAATTCTATGCCATGGGAATGCAGCAAATCCGCTATGATGATGAAGGCCACGGATTTCTTTGTGCTTCCGAAGTTAATGGCATTGTTAGGCTTCAAACAGTTCCCCTTTCACATGGGATGAATTTTACGAACTCATGAGGAATATCTAAGAATACGAGATTGGCATTACGCAACCTCCTTGATGAAATGAGTAAAGATAACAAAGAGTCTCCTCAGGAGAATGTAAATCGGGATAATGATCCTCGCTCTCAATCTCGCTATGGAGATATTGGATCGGCAGAACTTATGGTTATTTTTTCTGGGGATATGGATATTATGACCATAGATAGAAAAAATAGACCCGCCAAAACCAATCATGCTGTTTTTTTCAAACCTTCCGAACAAGGATGAGGATCAAAGTATACATATCATTCTGCCTTAGCCATTGTTTTGGCTATGGAGAAGGACAATAAGGAGCATCCAGATAGTCATTTATGAAGTGGACAGAGAGCCGACAGATTTTATATTAAAGATATCACTGACCGTTGGATTATGGAAAATGATTTTTCAGGACCACTAGATGATTTTGATAAATGACTTAGGCTAACTAAAAGAGATTATAGTAAAATTTTTTGAAAATAAATTTTAGAGCAGGCTTCAAATCATTACAGATCATTCCGACAAGTCGCGAATTGCACGGCGATTTTTTTCTTCCGTCTTGTATTTTCGGGGCACGGGAGGGGAATCGCTTGATTCTGAGGATGGCTTCATCTACGAACATTTTCTCTTGTAATATGTCAACAGATTATTATACTAAAATAAGTTTTATATGCTAAGGCAAAAAAATGGCAGATCTAGATAAAAAGTTCAGTATCGAATCTTGAATAGAATGATCACTGATTTTGAAATGAGGTGAGGAACAACTTGAAACAACTAGGGAAAGTCTTGTTGATGCTCTTGTTGATTTTCCTGATAGTGATAAAATTCTCGCTGAATTTCAAGAGAAAAAACTAGCAAAGAAGAAAGAACAATACGAAAAATTGGAACCTGTATGATTTAAATTTGCTCCAAAATCTGCCCAACTAAAACGAGAAGAATTAAAAAATTCTGATAATGTAGAAAAATTACAACGGATCCATAACAATGTTTCTTACAATCCAGACCATACAATGAATATTATTAAGCTCAATAAAACTTTCTGCGAAGATGTTAGCGGAGCAGGAAAGAGATGTAATTGGGAAGATGCAAAAAAATTAGCAGAATCTAAATGATATACATTACCTTCTGACTATAATGATTGTGATCCAAAGGATGTAAAGGAAAATTCTGACTGGTATAAAGTGATAAACATTTTCAGCAATGGAAATTGAGATACTATTGAAGGTATGAAACTCTTTAGAGATATGGCATGATGTAATGATCGATACTGGACAGCAACTGAGTATACGGATAACAACTTTAAAGGCGTTGCTCGCCTCAGGGAACTGGTTAGGACAGTTGTCTCAGGAACTGGGACTATACGGACGGCAGTGGCCGCGTTTGTGGTCTCAAGGACTCTATGTAGCACGCGAAGCGGGCTAAGATTCGACTATTTGTCTATTTGACTATTTGCCCACCTTCGTGGACAAGCTCACTTTTGATTTTCATCTTGAAGCTGAATAGAAAATTTATAGTATCTCATTGCCAGAGTCCGGTATTTTACGGAATATCGGAGCGTGCAATTGTATAATATTCATAGAGTCCAGTAGCCCTCTCCGCCTAGGCGGAGGAGTAAAAGATTGTATTATCGGCTACGATAGTATGATAATTGAGATGCCAGAAAAATTTGAAATGTAATGAAAATTTTTCAACATCGAAATTATACAAAATTACTCTCAAGTAATTTTGGACAAAGTTAGTGGCTACCAAATGTTTCAGGCGTTGCTCGCATCAGGAAACTGAATAAGAACAATTGTAACAGAAACTGAAACAATACAAACAACAATAACCGCGTTTGTGGTCTCAAGCACTGTATGAATATAAGAAAAAAGAGCGAAAGCTCTTTTTTTCTTCCGTCTTGTATTTTCGGGCTAAATTGCTAATAACCAGTATCAAGTATCAAGAAAAATTTTGTCCCGATACGGTTCGGGATTGAATGTTGAATTAAGGACATTTAATATCAGAGGAATACATTCATCTAAAATTCACTTGTCCTCGAAGGAGGAAAATCCGCAATTTATAATCCGCAATAAATGAATCAATAAATTTTAATTGTAAGGTAATAAGAAATGGCCGAGAAATACGCACATCAGGAGTCAGAAAAAAAATGGCAAAAATATCGAGAAGAAAATCAGATTTATATTTTTGATAGAGATTCCAAAAAACCAGTCTATTCCATCGATACGCCACCTCCTACCGTGTCAGGAAAAATCCATATCGGACATATTTTTTCCTATACCCAGGCTGAAATTATCGCGAGATTCAAGAGGATGAATGGCTACAATGTCTTTTACCCTATGGGATATGACAACAACGGAATCCCTACCGAGCAATTAGTGGAGAAAGAATTGGGCATAAATATCAAAGATGTAGAGCGCAAAGATTTTATCCAAAACTGTTTGGAAATCGCTGAAAAATATAAGACAGTCTACGAAAATCTTTGGAAATCACTCGGGCTTTCTGTCGATCGGACGAGGAATTACACGACGATTTCTCCTGAGGTCCAACAAATTGTCCAGCAAACATTCGTTAAACTATACAAAGAAGGACATATCGTCTACAAAGATTTTCCCGCATTGCGATGCACCAAAATGCAGACTACACTCGCGCAAGCGGAGACAGAAGAACAAGAGTTCAATGAATTTTTCAACTACCTGAAATTCAAGATTTCAGATGATGACAATCAGAAGATTCCAGATGATGAAAAGGAGCTTATTATCGCTACCACGAGACCTGAATTACTCCCAGCCTGCAGGGCAGTATTTGTTCATCCCGATGACAAAAGATTCACGAAATATATCTGAAAAAATATCACCACGCCATTGTGAATTTCCGTTCCCTTATTAGCCGACGACAAAGTCAAAATGGACAAAGGGACCTGAGTCGTGATGTGTTGTAGCTATGGTGACGAAGAAGATGTCTACCGAATCCAGAAACATCATCTCTGAGAAAAAATTGTCATCGACAATTATGGTAAAATGAAAGATACAGGACTCCCCGAAATCGAAGGTCTCAAGATAGCTGACGCGAGAGAAAAGATTATGGAATATTTCGCGACCAAAGGGTCCATCGTCGTCAAAAGAGATCCTATCATCCAATCCAAAAAGATTTCCGAGAGAGGAAAGTGCGCGGTAGAGATTATTCCCGTCAAACAACGATTCGTCAATCTCTTGGACAAAAAAGAATTACTGTTGAAGCAAAATGAAAAAATGCATCGATATCCAGCCTTTATGAAAAAAAGATCCGATGATTGGATTCAAAATTTACAATGGGATCGAAATATTTCCAGATCCAGAAAATACGGAATCCCTATTCCCGTCTGGTATGATAAGGACGGAAATATCATCCTTCCAAGCGATACACAATTATCCAAAACCTCTGTAGACCCGACAATCGATATTCCCGATGGGCATTCCGCAGAGCATATAAGACCAGAAACGCTGGTTCTCGATACGCGATTCACTTCGTGATTGACGCCACAGATCAATCAAAGATTCCTCGCCAGAGATGGTTATTCCCAAAAGATTCTGCCTATGGATCTTAGACCGCAGGCGCATGATATTATTCGCACCCGATTGCTCTACACGACGCTTCAGAGCTATTTCAATACGCAGGAAATTCCTTTTCAAAATATTATGATTTCCGGATTTTGTCTCGCTGTCAAAGGTGAGAAATTTTCCAAATCCAAAGGCAACGCGAAGCTAGATCCTGAAACACTGATTTCCACCTGGTCTGCTGATGCAGTGAGATATCGGGCATCGGGAGGACAATTGGGCAAGGACATTCTTTTTGATGAAAATGAATTTAAAATCTGACAAAAATTAGTGACCAAATTACGAAACGCGTCCAATTTCGTTTTCATGAATTTACAAGATTTCGATGTCAAAACACAATTACCTCAGTCAGATATTTACCCGATTGACTTGCGAATCCTTTCTCAAGCGAATAAAGTCTCTGAGATGATGACCAAACATTTAACCAATTACGAATACGGATTAGCCAAATTAGAATTTGAAACTTTTTTCCGACATGATTTTTGCGATAACTATTTAGAAATCGTGAAAGATAAAATTTACAAACCAGAAAGATATACCGATTGAGCTAATCAAAAAGTTTCCGCGCAGTTCGCACTCTACAAGGTGCTTTTCGCTATTATCGAAATGATCGCGCCATTCCTTCCATTCATCACTGAGGAATTATTCCAAACCTATTACAAAGAAAATATCCCATCCGAATCCGTGCATATTTTAAATTTTCCAAACGGGGATGTGTTCCCGATTACAAATGATATGAGCGAGATTACCTCAATGGTCGAGCAACTATTCATCATCATCGAAAAAGTCCGTGGATACAAGACAGACCAAAAATTATGACTAGGTACGGAGTTGAAACATTTACAAATTACTGGAAAAAAAGAATTGCAACAATTCACTGACGATATCAAATCTGTGACTAGAGCATTGGAAATTTCATTCCTCGAAGGAGAAGCTACTGATATCAGCAT
>CAYUVZ010000061.1:0-6523 GCA_964448265.1 uncultured Candidatus Peribacteria bacterium
TGTAAGAGGTGTTGTAAAATAGATATAGAAGTATCTAAGTTTTCCCGGTCCACCACTAAATTTCCAATACCCTGCCTGCGTAATAAGAAGAGAATCAGCAACAGACACCAAATTAGCATTTTGATCATACCAACTATAATTGGTAGCAGTACTTAATGCATATACCACACACGAATTTCCGCACACATAAAATGTATCTGGGCTTGAATAACTTCCTATAACAGTATCCAAAGATATTTTATCCCCATTTACCTGATATGCATGTCCTGCTTTTACATTAGTAGCGATCATTATGAAAGCTACAATTATTAAAATTATTTTTTTCATATTATTATTTTTATTTTTATTATTATTTAACTTTTTTGTTTCTGCCTCCTATATTTTCAATAGGTAAAGCTATATGTACTATACATATTTTTTCAGAGAAATCAAGAGAATATTATTATATAATGATTACACTAATTGTCAACTACCGTGAAGTCCTAATATATCGTTCATCGTACAAAAGACGAGTTACAACCTACAAAATGCCCTCAACTATACACAATTACACCCTCTGTACCTGCATTACAAGGCAAATTGGTTGTACTAGGGATTAACCTCATCCCACCCTCTATATCCAAAGCCGTAGCTGGAGTAATAGCTGTTGTAGTCGGCTCGTTGGTAATAGCTACTCCACTTAATGCTTTGATTAAGAAAGTATGTGACTGAGAGGTATGGAATCCATTGATTGCGTCGCTATTTCGGATAAAGCTATTACTATGCTGAGCATCAGCATTTACCCCTCATGCTGAGCTATAATCAGCACCATTAGTAATCTTATTCCCAGATCCACCTCCTATAAACCCATAATTAGATCATCATGAAATGATATTACTTCGTCATCCTACAAGAGAGGAATAATCTCAATTCACAACATTGCTATATCATCCTCAAATAAACGACCATCCATTTGAAGTATTGATTTTATTACTACCTCATCATACAATAGTATTTGTATCTCATGTAATAATATTGCCCCGTCCTCATATAAGAGCAGAATAATCTCAATTTACAACGTTACCATAGCCTCAACCAATAATTGACCATCAGTTTGGAGTATTGATTTTATTACTGTCTCATCAGACAATAGTGTTTGTATCTCATGTAATAATATTACTGAATCATCAAACTATATTTGACCAACCACCATTTACTATATTTAGACTTCCCCCTACAATATTAGAATAATCTCATAGGATTCTATTTCTATCTCATCCACCTATCATCGAATAGTCTCAAGTGGCAATCGTACTATACCCTCAAACTATATTTGAATATCAACCCTTTGCCCTATTGTTCCATCATCATCCTATAAAAATATGATTCCCGATCGCGGTATTCGTCAACCCTCAACCCACAAAGATATATGTTCCACTTACTGTATTAGACTGCCCTCATCATACGAAAGCATTAGATCCTGTAGAGACATTATATTGTCCTCAACCCATAAACATATAATCTCCATTTGCCGAATTAAACTGCCCTCAACCGATAAATATTCTATTTCCACTTGTTACATTCGCTACTCATCATCAGATAAAGATATCATCCCCATTGGACTTATTGGCTGATCCTCATCAGATAAACGAATTATGCCCACTGACTGAGTTACCATTTCCTCAACCAATAAATATATCAGTTCCCGTAGCTGCATTCCCATATCCTCAAACAATGATCGAATAATCACCATTGGATTTGTTATATCATCCTCATCATACAAAACTATAATATCCATTTGCTATATTTGACTCTCATCATACAATAACCGCATAAGGGCTATATGCTACATTTCCTGTTCCTCATCAGATAGTTACATAAGAATTATTTGCCGTGTTAGAAGATCCACCTCAGATAAAAGTATAAAATCACAAATTTATACTGTTTCCTATTCATCATCAAATCATGGAATAATTACCATCCAATAGATTCGTTAAACCTCATCCGATACTCGAATAATCCCCAGTAATGACATTACTAGGTCCTCCAGCGATGAAATTCCCTGATACCTGCAAAGGCACACTTGGATTGCTGATATTTATACCTACATTTCCCGTGAGCCTATATACCTTGCCCGTCAACATCGACCAGTAATTATTTCATCATCAAGCCACACTATTTGCATAAAGCAAATTTCCCGTGCTATCTACTCACAAAACTGCACCTGTCCATAAAGCAGAATATGGGAGATTAGTAACATTAATCCATACACCACCATTACCTCAGGAATTAAAATCTCGTTCCATTGTTCCTCATTCTGTTCCATCACTAGTCAGTGAAACTCTCTGGATCGTCTGTCGAGCATTAGAAATATTTGAAGGAATCGTCAGATGTTGGGCGCTAGTGAAACATGTGAAAGCAAAAACAATAAGAATAACAGAAAGAAGATATTGAGTAATCTTGCCCCCCCCCTCAGTTTTCTTATGCTTGTTTACATGAAAGTTTATAAACATGATAGCAGAGAAAGTAATAAAAGGATCGTAAACAACGAAAAAAAATATAAGCAATTACAGAGCTAAAGCAAACTTTTATTACATTTTTTCTAAAAGCGATTCCCCATTGCAATCAGCCAGGATATCAGTATCATCTCATCAATAAAGAATATATCGCCTTATGATCACAAGTGTTCTCACTCTTAGCATGTCCAATTTGCCTTAATCACTGGACCACAAGGGTGACCAGGATTAGTAACATCGCCATGGACAAAACTCTAAGAGCATAGGAATACTTTTTTTATTATATTTGAAAACTAATTGGGTGCAAAGGAGCAAAGGAATAAAAGGTCAAAAGCATCCCTCTGCACCCTTGCACCTTTCAAACCATTGCACCCATTCCAACATTTTAAATTCTAAATTCTCTTTACCATGACAGCATTCAGCGACCTTGGACTTTCAGACAAGACACTCCAAGCATTGACCAAAAAATGATTTATCACTCCTTCTCCCATACAGGAACAAGTCATTCCTTTACTTCTCAATGGGAAGAAAAACATTGTCTGACAAGCGGAAACCGGTACAGGGAAAACCGCAGCGTTTGGGATTCCTCTGATAGAAAAAATCCATCCGGGGAAACATATCCAGGCGTTAATTTTAGCTCCAACAAGAGAGTTGGCAGTGCAAATTGGCAAAGAAATTGACTCACTCCAAAGCATCAGAAAACTGAGCGTCGTTGCCATCTACGGAAAACAATCTTACGAAATCCAGATGAGAGCCATCAAAAGATGAGTAGATATCTTAGTCGGGACGCCAGGAAGGATCATAGATCACCTCAATCGCAAGACTCTCGATATTTCAAAAATTGATTACTTCATCCTTGATGAAGCAGACGAAATGTTGGACATGTGATTTGCAGAAGATATCAAAACTATTTTTGATTATACGAATAAAGAGAAAAAAGTTCTCCTATTCTCAGCGACTATGCCCAGAGAAATCATGCAAGTAGCCAAAAAATATATGGGAGAATACGATATGGTGACCATAGAAAAAGCACAAAGAACGACAACTCAAACTGAACAAATTTATTACGAAGCACAGGAAAAAGATAAGTTTGAAATCCTTCGCAGAGTCATCCATATGCACCAAGATTTCTATGGATTAATTTTTTGTCATACCAAGGCCGAAGTTGATTTCGTAGCAGCAAGACTGCACGATGAAGGGTACAACGCACAAGGATTACACGGAGATCTCGCACAAAGACAGAGAGAAACTATTTTACAATCATTCAAAGAAAAGAAGATAACCATCCTGGTAGCTACTGATATTGCAGCGAGAGGAATCGATGTAAATGACATTAGCCATGTGATCAATTATTCACTTCCACAAAATGCCGAGAGATATATCCACAGAGTGGGAAGGACAGGAAGGGCTGGAAAGACAGGTATCGCCATTACTTTCATCACGCCAAGAGAATATGGAAAATTGTCTCTGATTAGAAAACTGACAAATACCGACATCAAAAAATGAATTATTCCAAATGTGGAAGATATTATCACCAAGAAAAAAACGAAATTAAAAACTGACATAGAAGGCGTTTTGACTTGAACATCCTATGAAGATTTCCTTCCGCTTGCAGATGATTTATTGACGGTTTCCGATGCTCGTAATATCATAGCAGGACTTTTAAAAATTTATCAGCCCAAAGAATTTGATCAAACAAATTATCGTGATATTACTCCAGTAACCAGAAACTTTGAAAGGTCATCAAGTCCGAGACCATTCCAAGCCAACGCGTCATGAGAAGTCAGATTATTCGTTGCCTTGGGAAGAAAAAATGGCTTCGAACCACGCTCACTTCTAGACATGATCAGCAAAGAAAGCAATCTCGCCTCTAGCCATTTCAATGACCTCAAAATGATGGACGACTACTCTTTCATTTCCGTCACTCCAGCAGACGCGCAGACATTGATTGATCATTTTGCGAACAAAGATATTCAAGGGAAAAAATCGATCATCAACAGAGCCAAGGAACCTAGTAAAATAGTTTCTTCTTTTCATCAATCAGGCTCTGGGACTAGGCATTATGATACCGATACTCGCAGAAAACCATTTGCAGACTCCAATAGAAGACCATTCCGTGCGGATTCTAGCCCAAAGCCATATGCTAAGGACGCTAGTAGGAAACCATTTCATGCGGATTCTAGCAGGAAGCCATTCGCCTCAGATACGCACAAAAGACCGTTTAAATCAGGTTCCGACAGAAAACCGTGAGGATTCAAATGATCCCGCGCCAGAAAAGAACGATAGAGGTAGTTCAATACTCATATAATTATCATAAAAAATATAACATTTTTCATAGCAAAACGCACACAAAGAACTCCATGGAGGAGGATTTTTTACCCTCAAACCAGCTCTTCCCAATTTTTTTGCTTTTTTTCACAAAAGGGGGTATAATTAAACTGTCTTTATTTCAAGACAGGAATATGACTGAAAAAGACATCAATACCACAAATGAAAATATGGCACATGAGATTCCAAGAAAACTCTCTATTTCTGACATTCAAGAAATTTTGAGCAAAAGAGAGATGGAAAACACTGCAGGACAACTAACCATGATCGATATAGAAAATATCATTTCCAGAGTAAATCCCATTGAGGCAGAGAAGGAGATGCCAACCATCCAGATAGAATGAGAAAGAAAAAAAATAAGGATAATCGAAGGAAAAAAAATCACCCACGATTGAGCCAAAAACGCAGCAGAATCAGAGGTATTCAAGACATTAGTCTATCGATTTAATGAATTTTCTGGGACACAACTGGACAGATATGAAATATTAAAAAATCAGAAACATTTTGATAAGTTCCATACCTTCGTCACAGGAAAAATTATAGAGAAAAAAATTATCATCGCTCCAGAAACCCAATCAGTAATTAAATTATGATATGAAATGCTAAGACAGCAATATCAGTTGGAGCAAGAGAAACTGAAAGGATATTGCAATGAAATTATGGAAAAGATATTCCCATGACATGACATATCAGAACCCACAATCCAAAGACAGTTACATGATTTCAAAGAAGTCTATCTTACCGTACAGAAATGGATGTATGGAAAATACAGAGAAAGTGATCCTACAGAACCTACCTTTTCCCATCCTCAAAAAACTATGGAAATTATACTCAGAGAATTGCCAAATCCCAATATGAATAAACTTCTCAAAGCACTTCTTCATGACATGATCGAAGAATATCCCGATTTTCCGATTGCTCAATTACAAAAACGCTTGTACAACGGAAAAAATATAATCGATGGAGTAAAAAAATTAACAAAGAAAGAATGGACACACTATCTTTCAGCAGAAGAAAAAGCTGAGAAAGCAAAACATGAAAAAGAGTGACTCCAAAGAAGAAATCAAGATCATTTCGGATCCCTACCCACACGAAGCGATGACGACTTATGCGTAAAATTCGCTGATAGAATACACAATCTCAGGACTATGGAAACTCTGAAATTAAAAAAGGTAAATCGCAAATACAAAGAAACAGAAAAATATTTCTTGCATGTAGCCGAAGCCAAAAATCCTACTGCTGAATACTTAATGAAGATTGAAATGAAAAAATTAGACCAAGTAATCAAACAACGCTTGGCCAATTGAGAAACATTTGATTAGCTTAATTTTCTAGCGAAATATGCTTCTTTATTTTCAAAGGTTATCTTTACGGTAACTTTTTTTCATAATATTTCCAAAAGAACATCTTCTATATGAGCAAGATTTTCTCTCTTGCGCAAAAACATTTCTGTCATCTTATTGATGACGATGATATGCACCTCACTATCGGACACTTCATCGATAATGACATTATGCTTGAGATGATCTTTTAGGGTTGGTATCGCTATTTTATCTAATAATTTATTAAGCAAATCTGGATCTTCAATCTTTTCCTCTTCATTCATTCCTCTTTCTTCAGACTTATCAGCCTGCCCCTCCTTGATAAGGGAGGGGGTTGGGGTGGGTTTGTTTTCCTCCTTCTTTTCCTCTACTTTTTCC
>CAYUVZ010000062.1:0-6316 GCA_964448265.1 uncultured Candidatus Peribacteria bacterium
CCGCACCATTTACTATAAGTATGCTTTCTCCATTTTTAGTAATAGATAGAGAGATGGTACTATTGGTTACTCTATACTCAAATTCTATATCCCCTCTAAATTTCTGGATATTATCAATTGCGTCTCCAACATTATTTACAAGCGCCCCAAATGGTAAAATATCAGATCACCCACTAGTCAGAAGCACAGAATTTTGCGGAACAAACACTTCGGTCAAAAATTTATCTCTCTCATGAAACGGATCTTCAGATTTTAAAATTTTTTCCAATCGATCATAATTATTTTTCAATTCATTTTGCAAATAGAGTTTGATAGTCTCTTCGGAAAGTTGTCCTGTCTGATATTCGTGTTCATATTGTTTGTAAAGATTTTTCGTCTCCATATCCAATGCATTGATAGCCAGTGTAATATTTTTCGCTCAGTGATGTACCAAGACATCCTTCAAAAGTGTTTGTACATTCGCTTGGTTCGTCTGTTTTTGTAGAGTTTTGTAATTACGATATCCCATTTTAAATGATCATAGCAAAGCTAATGCTATCAATGAAGACCATCCTGCAGTTTTAGTTACATGGACAATCTTTTCTTTTCTATGCTTTTTCTCTAGAACAGCATCCTCATATTTTCTAGGATCTACATAAAATCTATTAAACTTCTGATCTCCAAGTTTTTGCTGACAAAATTCCTGCAAATATTTTAACTGCGGGATATGCTTGATATTTCAACGCGTTCACAAGATTGTTTGGATGATGGCGTCATATTTAACTTGTCTATCTGCACCTCATTGGAATGTTATTCATTTCAAAAGATCATGTAAACGGCAGGCTATTTCCAAGAGTGCATAATATTTAGGATAATTTTCCCCTGTCTCTTTAATCATCTTCCATCATCTTTTAAGTCAGGGAGTCAGGCTAAATAGCCGACTTTTAAATGAATGATTTTCTTGCATTACCCGATACAAATATTTTGCAATATCTAAACTTGTAAATTGTTCTGGTAGTGGAGGTGGAGTAGAGGGATCTTTCACTGCCAATCATTGTATCCCTTCTTTATCCAATAAGGCGAAAAGGGATTTGTAGTCAGATTCTGATTCAGCATCTACGATCACAATATCAGCCACTCTTTCAGGAAAATATTTTTTCGCTATTCAGGTGACATATTTTGATCGCTGTTTAGCATCCATACAGTGTTGTACATCTTCATCTCCATTTGCATATTTGCTCAGACAGGTGAAATTTTTGATAGTGACGGGCTGTCATTTTTGAGTCTTCTGAAAAAGATATGTCAGACAAAAAAGAACAAGATGCTCGTCATACAATCTGTCGGCTCTATCGTATTTATCTTTGAATATCTTTCCTAGGTCGCAAGTGATATGACTGACATCCGCAGTCTCTTTTTTCTCCAGAGAGTCTGATGCACAATCTTTAGCAATATCAAAAAGTTCTTCTTTGGTAAATTCTCCAAAGAATTTTTTTACATGTGAGATTCATTTTGAAATGCGATTTACCATAAGTATCGGATTTCTGGGTAAAATACTCCCAGATTATTATATCTGAAAACGGCTTTTTTGCAAATTTGAGGGTTTAGAGTTTATGAAAAAAATATATACTGGATTTTGACGAGGTTTTGCCTGAAATTTATTTGACGGATTTATTTTTCTTGCTGAGCTTCCAGATGAGGCTAAACATGCTTTTGAGCCCGTCATGTAGGGTGATACTACTGATGACAAGTCAGCAAAGCTCATTGGTATTGTACATGATGATAGCGACTTTATCTCTTCCATAGATGATGATCTCATCTGCGAATACAAAGACAGGATCATTGATTTCCAGATATTTGTGACTTTGGGTGTGATATTTGACATATTTATTATCAGATTTTCCCGCCAATATCGAATGTGTCTTTCTAGGAAATTTCAGCCTCCATGGGATAAAAGTATCGACGAAATAGCTTTGCAACCCTGGGTCCATATCTCCAGAACCTGTAAAAGTCAGATAGGGCTCATCTTGATCCATTCACTCTCATCAGTGTGAGATAACCCCTTCATAGAGGTTTTTCAATCCCTCCAGTCATTCAAAAAGCTGGACCTGGGGCTTATTGTCATATTTACTTGCAATAGCTAGAAATTCAGGCATTTTCTCTTTCAAAAGATCATATTTTTTTTGTAATTTATCCAACAGGTCTTGAGGAGGCACGACGACATATGACATCGCTTTATTCTTAATCGTCTCATTGACGATCCCTCTCTTTACCAAATTTTTCAAATTAGAATAGGTGGTCACCCTATTTTCTCCCAAACGCCTCGCGATGCTGCTGACAGGCGCACTCCCTAATTCTAGACAAGCAAGATACAGACTCGCTTCTTTGGCTGATAATCCATATTCCTGAAGGACTTGATTGAGCATGGGTATGTAATGTAAAATGTAAAATATAAAATATAGCACCATTTTGCACCTATTCTTTACAATGAGTGCAATTTTCTTTGATTTTGACCCCTATTGCCTTGAGGGGGGTCAATTTTCATCATTTTTTGACCCCTATGGGATATTTGCCATTATTTTCCCTATAGTTTTGCAAAGAACTGAACAATGGGGAATATATACTACTTTTTCCCTATAGTTCATAAACTATGAGTAAATTTTCTTACTTTTTCCTTATTCTTGATATGTCAAAATAATATATTTATGTATTCAGGTATAAAGTAAGGAATCTCATAATCGGATTCATATATTCTTAAAATTGATTTACCTATCAGCACATTTATATGCTTTTTGATTGTTTTCCTAGTGTATTTGCCATCTTTTTCAATCATTGCAATACTACAATAGGGTCTATCAAAAAAGTAATCAATGAATGTTCACGGTATTTTTAATTTCAAATCATCTATTTCTTGTTTTTTCTGTCTAATTAAATTTGTAATAGCTTCAAGTTTATTCTTCGTTTTGATTGCTTGATCCTCTATAGCTATCAGCATATAACGGATTAGTCAGTCTCGGTCTTGCTTTCCCCTGATATTATGAAGTGATTCATAATACTTTATTTTGTTCGAATTAATATACTCGCTCAGATAAAGAACGGGCAATTTCAAAAGTCATTTGAGTGTGAGATATAGAATTATCAAGATTCTTCCTGTTCTGCCATTCCCATCAGGAAAGGGATGGATAGATTCAAATTGATAGTGTATGATTGCTAATCTCACTAAAGGATCGATAGTATCATCGGTGTTGATATATTTTTCGAGATTAGACAATAAATCTCTGATATTTTTTTCTCAGACGGGTGGTGTATAGACAACTTTTCATAATCAATTCATGAGCACCGTACCTGGCATTTTTCTAATACCTGCTTTGTCGGGTTCTATCATCGACTGAATAATAATCAATGTATTCGTGATGAGCGCTCAATATTTTTCTACCTGTTGAATTCACCAGAGCGTCGCCTGTCTATAATGCAAAACCTCTTTATCTTCTTTCGAAATTTTGCCTGAGGAAATATCAGCCTGTAAAACACTTTCCATAGTTGTATTAATGTTTTCAATAGCGCTACTTGCGATTCATTCTTTGATAAGAAAAGATCATAATACCAAAAGACCCACATTCTCAGTATTATTGGTTATATAGGCATTAAGCGTAGCGAGAGCCCTGCTTGCTTTAGATAACTGCCAATATGTATCATCAGAGATCTTGAGATTCTTTGGTGGTAATACTGGCAAATCATTATCAGGTTTTGTTGGATTGAACATGTTATTTATCATAGATTAAAACCTATTCTCCTATAAATTACAGATAAGTTTTTACTTAAACTTAAACCCTAGTTTAATCCTCTCTAACCAGTGAATCTCTGGCAAGGGTAATCCGTGCTTTTGTAAGAAATCCAATTCCATCGGTACAATCCTGTAGCAATTTCATTTCTCGTCTTTGATGACCTTTTTGAGGATATCGGGATTAATTTCTCGCTCTCATTTAAAATTGAATCTCTGGAAATTATTGAGATCTTTAGCTTCGATCACTTCTGCAGTTGTAGGAATATCTACCTTGATGTCTTCATCTCTTCGTAAATATCAGTCTTTGGTGACTTCTTCTTTGGTAAATGAATCATCCATCAGATAAGCAGCCGTATCATTGAAGTAAAATGGATTCATCGATCATGGAAAAAATTGTCATAAAGTTCAGTCAGATTCCATTTGTGCAAAGATTTTATTTGCAAGTTCATATCGTTCTTCTTTGGTATATTGCTTATTGAGAATGTAGAATTCTTTGTTTTTGAGTCACACACATCACAGACAATATGAACAATTATCCAAAAATACTGAATAATAAATACTTGAGCCTCCAGAAATCTGATATGAATTGTAAATATTTGAACAGAATCATGTAGAGAAGACCCCATAAACATCAGTCTCGGAAGGAGTGTTGAGGAAACAATCAAACACGCGCTCTCCAGGTTCTTTCCCGCCGATCAACACGATGTTTCTTCATCCATTTATCTGAGAATTGTAATATCCATTTTCTATATTATGACATTCAATATTATAATTGCCAGATACCTCATGGCTTGAAATATTATTTCATTGATTCGGGAGTTTAAGGTATCGTTCGAAAAATTTATCTGTTTGTTTCAAAAATTCTTGTTTCTTCTGCAAATATTCATCCTTGGAATATACCTTGTTCTCTATACAATATGATTGATTATCTAGGTTATCGCAAAATAAACATTCAGAACATCCTGTCAAATTATGAGAGAACCGGACATTAGAAGAATTAAGGATATATTTAGAATAAAAGATATTGTACGATTTTATGATTCCTTTGGAAAAATAAATATTTTCACAGTTGTCCCAAACCATGAAAGAATTTAACACATTGATGGAATGCTCTTTGACACTGAGAGAGTATAAAACATTTTCACAATCGCGGACGACGACATAACTGAGATATCCATTTCTAATACTAGCGGTTTGATCTGTAAAGTTTGCATTCTCACATTTGCCAAAAAGAATTGTTGGTGGGAAATTTATACTCGTAAATAGTGTTTTAAAGTTCTCGAAAAAACCTTGCTGTGGGATATAGTCTACTCACATCTCTGTGAGTTTATCTCTATTTTCTTCAAATTCCTTATGTCAGATTACTCATTTAATCCTATCGGTTTGTGGGAAAATACTTGTAAATCAGCCATTTTTATAAAATCACAAAGTGCGCAACGATGGAATGGTTTTTACAAATTCCTTCCAATCCGTATTCTTCCTCTTCTCCTGCATTTTAAGCTCTCGTTGCTTGATATCCATAATTAAATTTAGAATTTAAAAACAAAATGAATTTAGAAAAACAAATTTAGAAAACATTACTTAAACTTAAACCCTAGTTTAATCCTCTCTAACCAGTGAATCTCTGGCAAGGGTAATCCGTGCTTTTGTAAGAAATCCAATTCCATCGGTACAATCCTGTAGCAATTTCATTTCTCGTCTTTGATGACCTTTTTGAGGATATCGGGATTAATTTCTCGCTCTCATTTAAAATTGAATCTCTGGAAATTATTGAGATCTTTAGCTTCGATCACTTCTGCAGTTGTAGGAATATCTACCTTGATGTCTTCATCTCTTCGTAAATATCAGTCTTTGGTGACTTCTTCTTTGGTAAATGAATCATCCATCAGATAAGCAGCAGTATCATTGAAGTAGAAGGGATTCATCGATCATGGGAAAAATTGTCATAATATTCAGTCTTTCTCCATTTGTGCGAATATTTTATTAGCTAACTCAAATCGTTCTTCTTGAGTATATTGCTTATTTAATATACAGAATTCTTTATTCCCTAGTCAAAAACATCACAAACAAGATGAACATGATTTTAAAAATTGGCTATAATAGATATTCATGCCTGGTCAAACCTGAACTGAATTATAAATATTTTCAGAGATACCACATCATTGAACACCAAAGAAATTCCTTCCATACTGTGCTCAACCAGTGAAAACATCATACATGTTCTCATCACCTTCATTCCCTCATACGCATATAATATTTCTTCAAGCATTGACTTGATAAATGAGATATCAATTGTCTACATTATGGGATTCCAGAGCAAATCATCCCTTAACATCTGTACTGGCAAAATTTTTTCATACGCTCGAAATATTTTTGTAAAATGTAAGAAAATCTCATTTTTGTGAAAGTATTTTTTTCTTTTCTTCTAGATAAGTCTCTTTGTCCATAGTTTGATTTTTTATACAATATGACTGGTTTTCTAGCCCATCACAAAAGATACATTCATGACATCACATCATACTACTACAGAACCATATATCAGAAGAATTATATATA
>CAYUVZ010000063.1:0-6261 GCA_964448265.1 uncultured Candidatus Peribacteria bacterium
TAGTTAAAGATTTTGCTTTTGATGAACATGGCAATACTAAGACATGAGAGGTTATTGATAAATTGAAGGACCTATGAAAAGAAGGTATTTTGATAGATTTGCCAGATAGTGAAAAAATTGGAAATGTAGATGAAAACTGAATAACCCGAATTCAATGAAAAGATAAACTCTATCGTCTTGTTAAAATATCAAAAACTCATACAGAAGAATTAGGCGGTCCTAAGTACAAAGAAATCGGCTCTTTTGATCAAGATGGGGTGGCTATAGTGCAGTGACTCAACGGGTTGTTATGATTTATAGGGAAAACAAAAGATAGTGTATGTGAATTAATAAAGCCTGAGTATTGTGGCGCTAGTGGATTTGATAAAAATTGAATAGCTATTGTAGCTAAAAAAGATTATAGCAAATCATATAAAGCGAGTATTCCTCGGATGTATTGATTGGTGAAAAAAATGGAGAATGGATTGAAAGAGGTAGTAGAACCTCGAGAATATGGAGAGCCAAAAGAGAAAGATGGAAAATATCTTGTTCCTAGAACTTTCTTTTGAAAGAAACAAATCTGGCCGATTAAATAAATATTTATTTCGTAGTATAAAAATGAAAGATAGATTTAATTTTTCTCCAGACGATATTGTTTGCAAAACAGAAGAAGAAATCCGGCAATCAGATATCACTTTAGAAATTCTAGAAAATATCGCTTTGGAAATGCCTCTAGAAAAAGATGAGACCAATAAGGCGATTTTTGACCTTTTGACAAAGGGAATGATCCTTAATGATAATGATACTCATTTGGACTGGTTTATAAAAGCTCTAGAAGAGGGAGGACATTATAAAACCGAAATAGATAAATACTTGCGACTATTTGACACTACCCCGAACTTGGTAGTGAAGAAATTTACTCATTATGCTGATGGTTCTGTCAAGACCGATGATCTGATCAAAAAATTGAGAGAAAAACAGAAAAATGCTATTTCTTTGCCTTATTATGACGCTGAAAGTTTCGATAAAAACTGAATCGCACTTGCACGAAATTATGAAAAAAACTTACTTCGTGCCTGATTTATCCAAAATACAGAAAAGTATTGAGTGAGAGAATTAACGAGTTTCAAATATAATGATATCTTTGGCGATTTTGATGAAAACGGGATAACCATAGCATGTCGGGATGGTAAGTATTGCCATTGATTGATCCAGAAAACAGAAGATTCAGTTAGGGAATTGACAGGTCCTATTTATTCTTCGATTAAAAGGCGGGAGTGAGAAGAATCCTATTCTGGCGCTAAAGGACTTTTCGGTCGTCATAAACAAATACGACCAGTCAAATAATAGAACGATTGAACGACCCCGGCGTACCGGGGGGCTCGGCAAAGCCGGCCTAGATTAGAGAACGATAGAACGATTATTTATTAGTCATTCTTTTTTTTCTATATGCCTTCATATGTCCGAGGATAAATCGCAATACTAATGCTCACAAAATGACAAGCACTACGATATCTACGATCTTGCTATATTCCATGATCACTTCTCGATTTTGTTTCAGATATGTTCACATGATAGCCAAAAAGGCATTCCACACTCCCGCGCCGATGATGGTGTAGATCGTGAATTTAGTCAGATTCATTTTTCCAAATCCAGCAGGCAGAGAAATCAGATGCCTGACGATAGGGATGAAACGAGAGATTAAAACTGTGATATCTCATCTCTTGTCAAAAAATCTCTGTGTCATATGCAATTCTTTTTCGCGTAGCAAAAAATATTTCCCGAATTTTTTCACAAAAGGTTCCCCACAATAATATCCAATCGCATAGCTGATCAGTGATCCTACGATACTTCCCGCAGTACTGACTAAAATTACTCCCCACAGGCTAAATTGCTTCATAGCAATCAGAAATCCAGCGAATGGCATCACTGCCTCACTCGGAACGGGGAAAATCATGCTTTCCATCATCATCCCCAAAAATACGGTGATATATCAGGTATGTTGCATAAAAGCGGTAATGTAGGTGGCGAGAAATTCAGTGATTCACATGAGAAAGATTAGAAGATTAAAAAATTAATAAAATTAATAAAATTACAAACAATTTTGTAAGGTTTAACCCTCGATTTTCAATAAATAAATTTTTCATAGTATTTTACCCATAAATCTCCTTATTATAGCATTGCTCACAATAGACTTTTTCTTTTCTTTCTGGACTGTATGCAGTTGTAATATCTACGCCACATTTCATACATTTTCTATCTCGCAAATGTCTTGGATTCCTCGCATGTAATCTCTCCATATGTCTAATATCTGGATGTAGCCTTGGAATGGGCAGTTTCATCTTTCTATAAAATTCCAATTCTTGTGGTATAATTTTAAAGTTTTTTTTGCTGATCTCACACTGAAGTACTTGTTCCAAGATATCATCCGAAACCTGAGATATGTCATCTGGAATCTGATAAGTCTGCGAAATATTTTTTTGTTCTTTAGCACTTTCTCGTCTGTATCATTTTTTCTTTGCTTCATCCTCGGTCAGAGGAAAATATTCATGAGCTATAGTTTCGGTATATGAAAACTGAGAATATTCCCCAGGCATAAATTCTCACCATTCTTTGTCTCCGATCATTTTTTCAATAATATGCGGGATAAGTTTTTCATACTCTTCTTTTGTATATTGCTTATTTAGAATACAATATTGCTTATTCCTGAGCCCTACACAGCCAAAACAGAAATCACACTGGAAACATAAATCGCAATAAAAACTATAGGTTAAATGTTCGCAGGTAGTACATCCTATAGAAAAGTAGCTAAAGTCATTACTCATGTTTTCATAGGTAAGCTCGCTCTTTCCTCATCCATCAAAATCATAGGAATTTTTCCCGTCGAACATACGCGCACAATATGCTAAATCTTCTCATCTATAGACAGAGAAGCAACTCTTTATATTTTTAGATTCAAAAATAAAATCACCTGAAATATTCTCATTATTTTCTCCTCTATGAAACTTGAATATCGCATTCTCTCTGATGTGATTCTGATAGAAGTTTTTCTTTTCAGTAAGATATATATGGGAGGGGAACTTCTCGACTTCCTTTGCAAATTCTTCTTTGGAGACGGGTTTATTCATAATATGATATTCCTTGTTGCGGAGGTTGTAACAGCCAATACAGTTTTTTGTATTTTCACAGTCAAAACAAAAATAACTTTTACTAACATTGATACAGTTTTGACAAAAAAACGAATTATAGTTGCTATTACTATCTATATTCTGATAGCAATATTCTGATTTATCCAAATAGATATTATCCACACAGTTTTTGGCTTCATTTAATGTCTGCCCATAATAACAATCCTCATCAAACCAGGATCAGAATAGAAGATAACAATTTTTGCAATGAGGAGCGTAATTCACATAATTACAGTTCTCGGTATCCATATTAAATAGATTAAAACGAGGGACTTTTTTGATAAGCGAGGCATATTGCTCAAAAAATGAATGATTCTGATCGAAATCAATTCCATAGTCCAAAGGGTTCCATGTACCAGACCGCCATTCTTCTTGTTCGTATACAAGATATCAATGATCTGGATTGTACATAGATATTAAATCCTTTCCCGTCAACGACGACTTATTTTTGTAGAGGCTCCTATCATTTCTATAGGATAATCTTCTCTGGGTTCTACAGGTTGGACATAGGGTGGGTGCTGGGACCTGATAGGTTCTCTCTCATATCTTAGGAGATATCCTATTGTAAAATTCTATATCCCTATCGGTAATATCGAAAGAGACTCAACATAACCTACACAGTTTAGTTTCTACAATTTTTTCTTTCATGATATCCTATTTAAATTTAAAACCTAACTTGATCCTCTCTAACCAGTGTATCTCCGGTAATGGTAATCCGTGCTTCTGTAAGAAATCTAACTCCATCGGTACGATTCTATAATAATTTCACTTCTCATCTTTAATCACTTTTTTCAATATCTCTGGATTGATCTTTCGATTGCCTTGCTCATCAAATCATTGATAGCTATTTAGTGCCTGAGTTTCAACTATTTCTGCATTAGGAGCAATATCGGTCTTTATCTCGCCTTCTCTTCGTAAATATCATTCTTTTTCTACTTCTTCTTTGGTAAAGGTATCATCGATAAGATAGGTCGGAGTATCATTAAAATAATAAGGATTCATCCATCAGGGGAAAAACTTTCACAAAATTCATTCACATTCCATTTTTTCAAAAATCTTATTAGCCAAGTCGAACCATTCTTCTTTGCTATATTGTTTATTGAGAATACAAAATTCCTTATTTTTGAGCTCGACACAAGCCAAACAATAGCTACAATGTTCCAAATAGTGAGAATAAAAAACATTTTGTCATCATATTACAAAAAAACAAAGATAGACATGCTCTGATCATATCCCTGCTCAATTATTTCCATAGCAATGATTTGCTCACCCGCCACCGCCATATACGCAATCATAGATATTTTCGCAGGTGCTTGTGCTACTTCCAGCAAAAACTATATTTCTACCATTTCTGACTTGATAACTAAATGAAGCGTTACTGACATTTTCACAGAAGAGAAATGTCCCTTTATGACTGCGAACATCAAGATATCGTTTAAAATAGTTTTCTTTCTGTCCGAGAAATAGTTTTTTTTGTACTGTATATTCTTCTTTGGGATAGGGAATATTGGAAATACAGTAGGACTGGTTTTGCAATCATGAACAAAATAAACATTCATGACATCATTCCATATCTGAAGAAAACCATATATTCGCGCAATCCGAAATATGTCTTGAATAAAAAATATTATAAGATCTGATGACGACACTGGACTGATAGACATTGTCTGAATTGTCTCGAGTCATCACGCTATTAAACACATTGCTGACAGGTCATTTGCACGAAAAAGAATAAGCAATATTTTCGCTTCGACCAGTATTGAAAGACAGGTAAATATTTTTACAAGATACGCTGAGTAGAGAATATTTTGTATTTTCATTCCCACGTCATTGCATGATAGCTGGAAGGGGGATTTCTTTATAAAGTTCATAAAAATTATCTCGAAACTTTTTTTCAAAGTCATAAAGTCTGCCATACTTTAAAAATCCTTCTCTGACTCACTCATATTCATCCTCTGATACCAAATTAAATGATCTTGGAGTATCGGGATATTGAGAGAGCATATCATGGTTTTTGTAAAACATATTAGTCCTTCGGCTACAAATTTCTTTGAGAAAATCACGAAAGGGCGTATCTTTTCTCATCGCTTGTAATTTTTCTTTTCGGACAGTAATATCAGCCATAGTAAAATTTAGAATTTAGAAATTTAAAATTTAGAAAAATTGAAACCATATTACTTAAACTTAAACCCTAGCTTAATTCTTTCCACCCAGTGAATCTCTGGCAGTGGCAGTTCATACTTCTGCAAAAAATATAATTCCATCGATACGATTCTATAATGATTCCCTTTCTCGTCCTTGATAACCTTTTTCAATATCTCTGGGTTAATCTTTCGCTTTCCCTCTGAATCAAATCATTGATAGTCATCCAACTCATTGGTCTGGACAATATCTGCCCCTACGGGGATATCAGTGGAAATATTTTCATCTCTTCGGAGAAATCACTGTTTTTCTACTTCTTCTTTGGTAAAGGAGTCATCGATGAGGTAGGCAGCGGTATCATTAAAGTAAAAAGGATTCATACTTGCGGGGAAAAACTCTCATAAAATTCAGTCCTTATCCATTTGCTCAAAAATTTTATTAGCTAATTCAAATCGTTCCTCCTTAGAGTATTGCTTATTTAAAATACAGAAAGATTTGTTCTTAATCCCTATACAGCCGAGGCAATATGATGAAACCCCAACCATATCAGCGTAAAATAATGCCTCTCATATTCAACTATTTATAGTACAATACATTCTCTGTCCAGTTCATGATCATGAATTGGCATAAATATTTTTGGAGTTTGCAGATCAAACAGAATCATAAATATTTTCACTTAATTCATCCGTTCATCAGATAAATATGCAGTTTCTTCAGTCTTTAAGCTGGTTTACAAATAGTCAGTGGCTCACATTATCGGATTTTTTTACCAATTCTAAATCGGGACTCTTTATCCTCCCATCTAACAAAATAGATTCAAAACTTTTATACATGTCGGGATATTTTTCTTTTTGTGCAAGTATCTCTGATTTTAATGTGTGGTATTCTTCTTTGGTATATTGAGTATTGTGTATACAATATGATTTGTTAGTTAATCAGCTACAATTTACAC
>CAYUVZ010000064.1:0-6049 GCA_964448265.1 uncultured Candidatus Peribacteria bacterium
GCTCCTTACCTGATCTGTAAGCAAAGACCAAAAAAATAAGATAAAAAGAGATTTGCACGAATGAAATATTCATATACTGATTTGAACTCATGCCGTCCTCCAAGAAGATGTCAGCTTTCAAAATCTCCAATTCGTCGTCATCGATGAACAGCACAAATTCGGAGTGAAACAAAGAGCTTTCTTCAAAAAGTTTTCTTCTCCACACATCCTGCAAATGTCTGCCACACCGATTCCAAGGTCCATGGCTTTGGCATTCTTCGGAGAATTTGATGTCAGCACCATCGATGAAATGCCTATCGGGAGAAAACCGATTTATACCAAAATTGTTTCAGAAAAAGAATACACAAAATTGAAGCCTCGAATTTTGGAAAAGATTAGCAAAGGACAAAAGGTATTTATCGTCACTCCCCTCATAGAAGAATCAGAAAAACTTGAAGAGGTGAAGTCAGCAACCGTAGAATTTGAGTCAGCCAAAGCCCTATTCCCTGAACTTAAAGGCAAAATAGGTCTCCTCCACGGTAGAATGAAGTCAAAGGAAAAGGAAGAGGTAATGCAAGATTTCAAAACTGGAAAATTGTCTATATTGGTGTCTACTACTGTCATTGAGGTGGGAGTAGATATTCCCGAAGCAACCATCATGGTCATCAAAAATGCAGAGAGATTCGGGCTTTCTCAGCTTCATCAGTTACGCTGAAGGATAGGAAGATCAGATATGCAGTCCTACTGTTTCCTAGAAACTAAAAGCAAATCCTGAGATATTGGCAAAAGACTTCAAGCTTTGGAAGAGACAAACGACTGATTTAAATTAGCAGAACTCGATCTCCAAAATCGTGGTGCAGGAGAAATTTTATGAACCATGCAATCCTGAGAAACGGATATCCCTTTTGAAGTGCTTTCAGATTTAAAATTTTTAGAAAAAATCCAAGACGCCGCCAAATGGCTCCTTGAAAAATACCCTAAACTAGAATGACTCCCCTGACTGAAAAAATATCTAGAAGAAAAAATGGGCGATGTATTAGCGTAGCTACGATTGGAGATATTCATACCATTTTCAGTTTAATCACATCCTCTCATTGTACTTATTTCCATGTGCATCCAACAAATTTATTAGATCTGTTAGCCAATCAAAATTTCTATTTATCTTTTTTAGAAGATGCATTATGATTAATATAAGATTATAATAATTTGGCACAACTTCTAGATATCACATATTATTTTCCCATTTTTGAAATTTTGATTTAAGTACTGTATCGTTCACTCTTGCCTTAAATACATATCTTCTATTCCAAAGTCTTCAGTGATGAGCACATATATTTCTAATATTCATTAGAGTCTGAATCCAATTTTTTAAATCCCTTTCATAGACTCAATATACATCCGCTATTTCTTGTCTTATTGCTTGTGAAAATATATTGTATATGTTTGAGATTTCTCATATGGTCAATTCTTGAAATAATATCCGACTTGGCAAATCTTGTGTATCATATTTAGACTGATAATATTTGACTATATCCCTATTAGACTTCTTGATATCGTCTATCCTATTACACAAATCACTATACATTTTTTCATCAAAGGATCATGGGAGTATATCAAAATTAGTCTTGTCTAGATACCGAAAACATCATTTTTTGAGCGATAATATATCATTTATATTCGCTTTGAGTGAAACCTCTATTTTTTCAATAGCATCTAATGTATGTAACCTAAGTTTTCTGTCAAAGATATATAAATCCCAAATTTCATCAAAAATCGTTCATGGGAAAAATTTATCGTCTTTCGTTTGATATGACTTGAAATAAGCCGATAATCTATAATACCCCGTATGCTGTAAGTAATGTTTTAGTTTATCCTCATCTCAACAAGACAATCATCTTTTTTTTAAGAGTCAGATCATATCATCATAGCTTAATGGTGGCTTCATATATGGCTTTTTACCACCGACAACTTCCTCCATCTTTTTCTTGCTTTTTCAAAATAAATCATTATATTTAGATTACCAATATTCACCGGGACGCAAGTCTGACTGGTGAATTTTTTTATTTTTGAAACAAATAGGAGTATACTAATCCTATTCCCATTGTCAATCCCATCTTTGACGCATAGATATGTTTATATTGCTAGCTGGTACATAGAGGCTATGAAAGATACCTCATCAACACTCCTACCGATCTATCCTCACGCATTTCTCATTTTTTAATCAACGCCAAAATTTCTTTTTTCGTCTTCCGTTGCACAGCGATATCTTCTCCCGCCTCCAGCTGTTGTCATTTTTCATGACGCTTAAATTTTTTCACGATATAATAATACAAGTCCCGCTCTATCGTGGCTCATGCCTTAGAAATATAATAAAGAATTGCATCCTGAGGAATCAATCCCGTCTCTTCTTCGCATTCATGTTTCGCTGCTGCGAGTGCGAATTTTTTGATATTCTTTTTATTCTTATTGTACTCTGTAAGGGTATTGAAAACTTTTCCTCACGGCAAACGATAGTCAAATCACTTTAATTCTTTACGAAACTCTTTCGTCAGCAAGATTTTACCTTTATCCTGAATAATCAAACGAACCCCCGGAGATCTTTTGGCAATTTCAAAAACAAATTCCTGATTACATATTTTCACGAGTTGATGTACGACTTCTATAATCTTTCATGTGAAGACGGTTTTTTCTTTGAGGAGTTTCATGGGAAAATTTATAAATTAAAATATTGAATTATATATCAGATTTATCAGCCCTTCAGCTCCCGCTCAATCTCTTTTTCTCCTTTCCCCTTCAACACCTCATTCACCTTGGAGAAATGCTTGCATCCGAAGAATCACTTATGAACTGAGAATGGTGAGGGATGAGGACACTTCAACACCACATGTCTACTTGTGTCTATAAGTTCTTCCTTCGCCTGAGCAAAAGCTCACCAAAGAATAAAAATCAATCCTTCTTTTTTGTCAGACAAAGTCTTGATCACGGCATCAGTAAAAGTATGCCAACCTATATCCTTATGAGAATTTGGCTCATCCTTTCTCACCGTCAAACTCGCATTGAGCAGAAATACTCCCTGCTGAGCTCGCTTGATTAAATTTCAACTCTGAGGCGGAGTAATTCACAGATCATCCTGAAGTTCCTTGAAAATATTTTTTAATGAAGGAGGTTGTCTCACTCCGTCCGAGACAGAGAAACAAAGCCCGTGAGCTTCTCACTCTCCATGATAGGGATCCTGCCCCAAAATCACGACTCTCACTTTGTCAAAAGGAGTCAGATTGAAAGCATTGAACATATCTGATCATTTGGGAAAAATAATTTTGCCAGCATTTTTTTCACGAAGCAAAGTTTCCTTAATCTCAGCAAAATAAGGTTTTTGAAATTCATCTTTGAGAGCTTCCTTTCGTGATGGATCAAGCTGGATGGAATTGATATCAATAGACATACAATGAAATAGAAATAAAATTATTTATGCTTTCTATGTTTTCTAATATATCTCCAAAAAGTTCGACATAATGCGACAAGAAGATACGCGGGGATTCAAATAACCGCTATGATAAAAAATACTGGTTCTTCAATACGAAAGAGTCAGAAAATGAGATTGTGCAGAAATACCGCCAAGATAAAGGCAATAATCACCCACACTATTTTCATCTTCGTGAGGATAAAGAAGGAATATTTCATAAGCACTTGAAACGATATAAAACACTATTTTTTTAATTATTAGGCTCACACATTCAACACAATTCATATTGAATTTAAATCAGTTTTGATTATACAATCACTTGTTCAAACAAAGTATTACTCCGTGGAAACGGGGAGGAAAGTCCTGACACCCAAACATGGTTACCATCTAACGGATGGTGGATTTCCTGTTTAACAGGTCAAATGAAAGTGCCACAGAAACGTAAACTACTCTGCAGCAATGTGGGGGAAAGATGCAACGTGAAGGTGTACGCCTCGGCGCACTACTTCTTCTCAGGCTTCGAGACTTCGGAGTCGAGTGGTAAACCATAACCGGTGCAAGCTTACTAGGAGCAATCTTGGAAAGTGCAAAATTCTAGCTCTAAGCTGGATTAGATATATGATACTCAATACAGAATCAGGCTTATTGTTTGGACAAATTAGAATACATGAACGATAGAACGATTGAACGATAGAGAAAAAAACATCCATCGTTCTAATATCCATCGTTCTATTACCTAATTAGGGCATTAGCTCAGCTTGGTAGAGCAGTGATCTCCAAAGTCACGTGTCAGGGGTTCGAATCCCTTATGCCCTGAATTAACATTTTAAATATCTCACGATATCCATGATTCAGATTAAAGAATTCTTGCAATACATAGAGAAAAAAAATCCCAACGAACCTGAATTTCTCCAGGCAGTGACTGAAGTAGTCGAATCCATCAAAGATTTCCTAGATCAAAATCCCATCTATGAAAAAGAAAAAATCCTGGAAAGAATCACGGAACCTGAGAGGACTATCATGTTTAGAATTCCATGGATGGACGACAAAGGCGAGATTCATGTCAACAAATGATATAGAGTACAATTCAATAGCGCTATCGGACCGTACAAATGAGGATTGAGATTCAACGCCAGCGTCAATCTTAGCATTTTAAAATTTCTCGGCTTCGAACAAATATTCAAAAATAGCCTTACCTGACTCCCTATGGGCGGAGGAAAATGAGGAAGTGATTTCGATCCTCACGGCAAATCTGATACGGAGGTCATGAGATTTTGCCAAG
This sequence comes from uncultured Candidatus Peribacteria bacterium, assembly GCA_964448265.1. Lineage (GTDB taxonomy): Bacteria > Patescibacteriota > Gracilibacteria > Absconditabacterales > Absconditicoccaceae > CAJBLF01. The sequence goes on from CAYUVZ010000064.1 coordinate 4,725, forward strand.
CATTTATGACTGAATTATCTAAATATATCTGACCCGATACCGATGTCCCTGCTTGAGATATCTGAGTAGGTGCAAGAGAAATCGGCTACCTTTTCTGACAATACAAAAAAATCAAGAATGAATTCACAGGCGTCCTGACAGGAAAATGATTGAATCGATGAGGAAGCAAAATAAGAACAGAAGCAACATGATATGGACTTGTCTACTTCGTCCAAGAAATGCTAGCTACGAAAAATGATACCTTAAAATGAAAAACCGTCATTGTCTCCGGATCTGGAAATGTAGCTCAATACGCCATAGAAAAATGCATCCATTTGGGCGCTAAAGTACTTACAGCTTCTGATTCATCAGGATATATCTACGATGCCGAAGGGATTACCCAAGAAAAATTGGAATTCCTCAAAGATTTGAAAAATAACAAACGCTGAAGAATCAAAGAATACGCTGACAAGTTTGGAGCGAAATTCATCGCAGACAAAAAACCACGAGAAGTAAAAGCTGATATTGCCCTCCCCTGCGCGACTCAAAATGAACTTGACGGACAAGATGCGAAGATTCTAATAGATAATGGCATTATATTAATTGGAGAAGGCTCAAATATGTCTTCCACTCCCGAAGCCATAGAAATATTTCATCAAGCCAAGATACTCTTCTCACCAGGAAAAGCTTCTAACGCAGGATGAGTAGCTGTCTCATGACTTGAAATGTCCCAAAATAACCTTCGCCTTTCACGAAGCGCCGAAGAAGTCGACAAAAAATTACAGGAAATTATGAAAAATATCCATGAACAATGTGTCAGCTACGGAAAAGAAGGCGAATATATCAATCATATCAAAGGAGCAAACATCGCCGGTTTCAAAAAAGTCGCAGATGCTATGATCCAGCAAGGATTAGTATAATTTCATCCTCAAGCTAACCATTAGTTATCGCGCCACATTCCCAAAGCCATACATTCACTATCACGCATACTATATTTCATCGTTGTCAAGGCAAAAACGCCTCAGGAAGCCAGATTTATTCTGGTTTTTTTGCAAAGAAAGAGTTTCAGAGTATAATTATCCTAACACAGCTTACTTATCGTAAGGATTTACTACACCCTTGGCATAGGCAGTCGTGTTGGAGGTATTTCCTCCTTAAACTCTATCTAATTCTTATACCCCATAAGAATGGATAGAACCCTGAAGAGCATCGGGTTTCTTATAAATTCTATCTCAATAGACAGCACCGTTGTTTATTCAAATAGGCTTTATGAAGCCTGGCCCGATGCTCTTCTTTAATAAAGCACTAAGAGCGCACTATAGAGAACTGGCTGGTATTTCCACCAG
>CAYUVZ010000065.1:0-6038 GCA_964448265.1 uncultured Candidatus Peribacteria bacterium
TTTATCTTATATTCTAAATTAATTTTTCTAAATTTAAGTTTTTTTTAATTTAGATTTTCTAAATTCTAAATTATTTTATGTTTGCCATATATTGGATAACTTTCCCTGACAGGTCATAAATTTCTATCATAGGAGATTGTGAAGTATATCCTTTTTTGGTCATATATGCATTCAAGGCAGGATAGGCTTTCATAGGTCATATCAGATAGGAGAGATTATTTTTGTAAGGAAAATCTACCACAGCTCTGGTTGCTGCAGGGATGGTTTTGAATTTGTAGACGGTAGATTTGGTATTTAATTTCTTAGCATCAGTTGCGTTTACCAAAGCCCCTATATCGCTTCTCAAATCGCTGCCTGTCACTGTAGCAGGATTGTCGTAGTAAATTCCCATACCGATATTTGCTGTAATATGATCTCCTGAAAGAGCTTCCATCACTTTGGTCATAGGAGTTCAAACTAAAGAGTAAGAACCTGTGTGATAGGTATATGCGAAAACATATGGTCCTGTAGGTTTCTCTGTAGCTATGTAGGTGTTGAATCCTCAGACATACCACCGATTTACCAATCCCAAAAGAATAATAGCTGCTATCAGCCGTAGGAAATTGCTTCGAAATTTTTTCATGAATGGAAATAAGAAAGTAAAAGTTAGTACAAACCAAGAGGGGTGCAAGGGTGGAAAGGTGCAAAGGCAAGAAAAAATCTTTGCACCTTTTTAACCTTTCTAAACTTTGCACCCAAACATTTTATATCTTCTTTACAGCGACTTTGCCATCAGCATCGATGCCTGTAATCTTTACCTTGATTCTTTCTCCCAATTTAAAATGTTTGGCAAGACCATCATTGATCCTTTCTCACATATTGGAAATGTGGCAGAGTCCAGTTTTTTTCTGTGGAAGCTGCACAAAGAGACCGTAGTCCTCGATCCTTGAAATCTTGGCTTCATATTCTTCTCCGACTTCTAGATCTCTTGCAATCTCCATAATCATCGCTGTAGCTTTTTCTATGATTTCTAAACTCTGATGAGTAATATAACATGTTCCATCATTTTCGAAATCCACTTTCACTCCATCACATTTTTCGATAATATCATTGATCACATCTCCACCTTTTCCGATCACTTCTCTCACTTTATCTGGATTGATCTTGAGGATTTTTATTTTGGGAGCATATTCACGGACTGTAGGATTTGGTTTTTCGATAGTCTGAAGCATGAAATCCATAATCTCTTTGTACCCTAGGGTTGCTCTGTCGATCGTTTCATGGATGATATTCATCGGAAGTCCTTTGAGTTTTGTATCTAATTGAATAGCTGTAATTCCTTCTCTAGTACCAGCTACTTTGAAATCCATATCTCCTGTGAAATCTTCTGTCCCCATCAAATCATTGAGAATCAGATATTTTTTGATTTCATCACTGTCATCATCGTGTTCAGTCATCAATCCCATAGCAATACCAGCCACAGGTTTTTTGATAGGTACTCCAGCATCCATCAAGGAAAGCGTAGATCCGCAGACAGATCCCATAGAAGTAGATCCTCATGATCATAGACATTCAGAAACTAATCTAATCGTATATGGAAATTCTTCTTTGGTAGGTATCATATATTCCAATGCTTTCTCAGCTAATCTTCCATGTCCGATTTCTCTTCTTCCTGTCCCTCTCATTGCCTTGGCTTCGTGGGTAGAAAAAGGAGGAAAATTGTAATGATGGAAATAACTTTGATGTGTCCCATCATGGACCATATCATCTAGGATCAGATATTCCTTGGGTCATCATAAGGTCACTGTCGTCAACACTTGGGTATCTCCTCTTCGGAATAATCCTGTCCCATGGACTCTTGGCAATACTCCTACTTCACAATACAAAGGTCTGATATCTTTGTCAGCTCTATCATCTATCCTCTTGCCTGTCTTGAGTGTGCGAGAACGGATATGTTTTTTGATCAGAGCAAACACTGCCATTTTGACTTTGGCTTCTGTAAACTCTGTAGCTTCTACATTTATGATTTTTTCTTTGCACAGTTCGATGCATTCTTTTTCATATTGGGAATAGAGGATATTAAAATCCACTTTGGTCCCTGATAAGGTGTCTAACTTATCTTGGTTTAAATAATTGCTAATATAGGTCAGCAATTCTTCTGAAGGTTTGTTGTATTTGATTTCTTTTTTCTGGATGTCCAATTTTTTCAAGAAATCTGACTGAAAATCACATGAACGGTCGATCTCCTGTTGTCCGATTTCAAATGCTTTTTTCATCAGATCGTCTGGTATTTCATGTCCATCGCATTCTATCATATTGGTACTTCATTTTTTTCCAGCGACCAAAAGATTGAAAAGGCTGGTTTCTAATTCTTTGTAACTTGGATTGATGAGGAATTTGCCATCTTTGTATCCTATCTGTGCAGCGCCTACAGGTCCATCAAATGGGATCCCTGCCGCCATAATAGATAATGAGGAACCAATAATGGTAGCTACTCACAAATCATGTTCATGATCCAAAGCTAATGGAGTAATAGTAATGACGACATCATTGATCATCCCTTTGGGGAACATCGGTCTCACTGCTCTATCGGTAAGTCTACAATACAAGACAGCTTGGTCTGAAGCTCTCCCCTCTCTCCTTCTATATGCAGCTCCGCCAATCCTTCCTGCTGCGGAAAAACTTTCTCTTACATCGATCATAAGAGGTAAAAAATCTGAATCTGGTTTTGGATTCACTTCCATCACTGTGGAACACAGGATTACATTGTCTCCCAATTGGAGTTTGGCTGAACAGTCTGCCTGTACTGCTAATTTACCGGTTTCAAAGGAAAGTTTTTTACCTTCTCGATCAAAGGTTTTTTCCTGCACCTTGAATTCTTTTTTTTTGGTTGCCATGAAATTGAATTTAGAATTTAAAAAATTGAAATGTAGAATGTAGAAGGCAGAATTTGTAATTTAGAAATTTAAAATTAGACTGCGTTCATCGTCCTACAATGTAAGAAAGAAAATTTGAGAGATTAGACAGATTAAAACGAATGCAGAATGTATTCTAAATGAATAATTAATAAGTAATAATGAGTAACTTTGGTGCTTTTTATATTAAAGATTCCTTAGTTATTCATTGTTCATTATTCATTGTTAATTACTCTTACAGTCCTTTTAATCTGTCTTGCTAATGCTCTATGGATTCCTTCCTTGTGGGAAATATATAGATTTGGCAGGGAATTGCAAAAAGAAGTAATAAGGAAAATTATAACAAAAAAAATGTGGATTTCACACAATTTGGTCTATATACTTATATCTGCTATTTTTATAATCATAGGAAATAGTTTTCTGATTTTGTTGTAATCATGGTCAGTCATTACTTTGTATAAGATGATAATCGTGGATCATTTTAAAAGCCGAATCAGTCTAATCTTGCTCGTAATATAACTGCTATAAATCTGACTTGTTTTTTTATCTTTGTAAATGCTGTGAGTATTGATACGAATATCAAATGGATTGTTATCAAAAATCTCCTGAAAAGTGGCAAAATGCTTCTTGTCATCAGGAGATACTGTAAGCAAAAAACTATAGAGAGACCTTTTGAAATGTTCTGTCTGAATTATTTGATATTCCGTCATAATTTATGAGAAGAAGTATGATTTTTAGTCTGAATATCTTTTTTCATCTGTTTAACATAAGTTATTTCTTGGATTATCTCTTTATCAAACCCTAATCTTCCCAAAAAATCTTCCAAAGAGATAATAGTCTTTGATAGGGAAGCCATATCAAAAATACTCTGATATTTTGATGGAATGGTAAGCTGTATGGTTTGTGTAGTCATTATTATGAATACTACCAATATAAAACATAGTTAGTATAGGCTTTTTCTTTAGAAAATCAAGTAAAAATTTACTCACACATCCAATATTAGTAATGATATGACTTTCCTTGTTGGATAGTGCCTATCCTATACAATTGCTCTAGTAAGGTGACCTTCGCTAGGCCATGAGGGAGGGTGATTGTTCAAAAGGAAATTTTGTGATCAATATATTTTTTCAATGCCGGCTCATCTAATCCGTAAGGTCAGCCGATAATAAAAACGCAATTTTGATTCGTGCAAAATTTGTGCAGGTCCATCGTATTCATCGAGACTCCGTCTTTGGACAGCAGAATTTTTTTGTATTCAGTAAATTTTTTGAGATGAGTGACAATATTTTCTGTGTCGGAGGAAATAATCTGAGAGGTATTCCCATTTTTGCTGGGCTTCAGATTGTCTATTTTCACGCTTTTGCCTAGGCGTTTGCTATATTCTTCAACAACTTTTTCTCGATGTTTATCGCTATCGGAGATGCTGAGGATATGGAACATGATAATTATGAAGATTAAAAGATTATGAAGACTAAAAGATTAATTTTTAAATATTTTAATTTTTTAATTTTCTAATTAAATCCCTCTTAATATACTATATACCTGTCCTTCTGTCATTCATAACAGCTGATGACTTTGATGATATCGCCTTTTTGCACGCCTGATTGTTCTAGCCATTGCATCAATCCCTTTTGTTCCAATGTCTTTCGAAATCGGCTTTCTGCCTCATCATTTCATCGAGGGAGCATCCAGACCAATTTAGCGATTTCTGGATGATAGAGCAACCATACGGAGATATATTTCAGTTCAAATTCAGTCATATATCCTTCGTCTTGCAAAAGTTTTTTTTCTGTGTCGGAAATATTGGTGATACGATTTTTCACTTCTTTGATTGTCTGCACAGGAATATTTTCTAGATGATATACTTCTTGTGCATTTGTTTTCTGCAATGTAGAAGTCAGGGCATTGAGAAATTCTTCTAGTCCGTAATGTGTCGCCGCGGAGATGACGAACGAACTCTTGGTAATCAAGCTTTTCGTGACATTAGTTCAGCGTATATATTTTTTCAAAAATTTTAAAATCTGAGTTTGCAACTGTGTGGAGTATTCTTTCAAGATTTCTTTGTCATTGACGAGATCATATTTATTGATGAGAAAAAGGATTCTCTTTTCCAAAATCAGTTTAGCTTCTTCGTAGACATACAAGGTCAGCATTCATTCGTTTTCTTTGATCTGGATACTTACCGAGTTTGGATCATTGCTAAATTTGTGCGTGATATAATCAAAAAGTTCAGCTAATAAATCCGTAGTCTCTGTCAAACCAGCGTCATATCTAGAAATATCGCTGATGAAACAAAAGACTCTCGCCTTGAGGATATGTCTGAGAAATGCGTTTCCAAGTCCTTTCCCTTGGCTTGCTCATTTGATAAGTCCAGGGATATCGATGACATTGAAATTCATTTTTTGATGAGTGACCGAGCCGAGATTTGGCGTGATCGTCGTGAAAGGATATTCAGCAACCTTGGCTTTGGTATTTGAGATAGCATTAATTAAGCTGGATTTGCCCACGCTTGGACTCCCGATCAATGCGACATCAGCGAGTAATTGGAGTTCCAAAAGATATTCTTTTTTTTGTCCTGGTTCGCCTAATAAGCAGAAACTGGGATACTGATGGACGGAATCTTTGAATTGTAGATTACCTATTCATCATGCTCCTCATGGCACAGCGACTCGTTTTTCGTCATGGCGAGTGAAGGAATGAACGATCTCTCCTGTGGCTTTCTCTCTCACCAATGTTCAGACAGGAACTTCTAAAACAAGGTCCTTCGCATCAGCTCAAAATTTATCTTTGGACATCCCTTGTTCTCCTGGATGAGCTTTGAAAAGTGATTTGAATCTAAAATTGAGCAAGGTATTTTCGCTTTGAGATGCCTGAAAAACTACGGATCATCATTTTCATCCGTTCCCTCCTGAAGGTCAGCCAAAGGCTACGCCAGCTTCTCTTCTTCCTGTAACTATCCCGTCACCTCATTTGCCTGATTGGACATTGACGATGACTTCATCGTAGAAACGCATGCTCGCTGAATGTATAATATAAAGTGTAGAATGTATAAGGATTCACTGGCTGAAAGAAAGGGGGAAATGGACTGTTTTATGTAGATTCTATTTCAAATCCGCACAGTGGAGTTTGATGACCTCTGTGGGA